>JBKDJY010000129.1:0-48559 GCA_046345275.1 Bacteroidota bacterium | reverse complement strand
TTTGGAGCTTACGTAACTCTGTTACGGTTTCTTTAATCTCAAATTGTTTTATTAAGGACATATATATGATTTATAATTTAGTCCAAAGGTAAAACAAAAAAATTAAATATCCAAATATTGGACTAATTATTTATTCATTTTTGCATAAACCATAAGCTACTTTTGCCTGACCAAACTTTCCTTCTATTGGATTACGCTCACCAGGACTTACTTGATTCGACAATGCCTCTTTAGTGGGTCTGCCTAAAGGCTTGGCACTTAATTTTAT
Source organism: Bacteroidota bacterium (assembly GCA_046345275.1). GTDB lineage: Bacteria > Bacteroidota > Bacteroidia > B-17B0 > Aurantibacillaceae > UBA4416. The sequence continues at coordinate 48,291 of JBKDJY010000129.1, read as the reverse complement.
ATCCCGTTCTTTTAACCATTTCCTATTTGCCCTTGTACAATAAATCTGGTCGGCTAATACTTCTTTGGGATAATGACCTCTGCGTGTTTTAAATTGTTCTACCGATGCTTGTAATTCTGTGCTTTCGTTAAAATTATCCCAACTTAATTTATCTAAAAACGCAAATCCGTCTACTAAGGATACTTGTAGCTTACTACCAAACTCTGTTGGTTTACCAGCCTTACCACGTTTTATTGGCCTAACATGTGGTTGATGGATATTGACTATTCTGTTTTCTATGCTTCTGGTTTGTTTGCGATGCATCGTTTCTTGTTGCTCGTAAACTATTTGTAGGGTTTGTATGTAGTGTAAATCTTTTTTCTTTAACGGGTGTTTTAACCCGTTTTTTTATAGCCTTTTAGTAATACTTGTATGTGTGCATTATTACGTTTTAAATACCGTATTTGGCTACCATTCCATTTGTAAATTTCTTTATAGGATTTTGTTTTCTTTTTTATCGCATTTAAAAAATCTTTGCGAGCAAGTTCTCTATAAGTTCTAACTTTTGTATTTCCGTGTATTTCTTTACAATACAATTTATCTATGAGTTCTTCACTTTTTTCTCTTGCTGCATTTAATAGTTTTAAATCTGTTGGATAGGTTATGTTTTGTGGCGCTACTGTCGCATCCATAATAAGGGTGCCTTTATTTTCTGCTACTCTTTGTGTAGTTGGTAGTGGATGATTTGCATCATTATCATTGGGAGTTTCGCTCTGCATTTTTTCTTTTGATATACTCTCTGTTGATGGCTCTTGTTTTTTGGTGGCTATTTCTTCTTCTACTTCTTTTTGATGGGCAACAACAATTTCGTTAATAGCATTAACTATATTTAAATCCAATCGTTTTCTAATTTCTACAAACAAGGTGGACGAAAAGGGTGCTTCATTGGTAAAACTAGCGTAACCTAAAAAACACTGCATAAACATGTTTTCTTCTATGTGTAGGATGGTTTCTTTATCAGTTAGATTTAATAGGTGTTTAATGATTAATGCGCCTATCACTATTCTTCCGTTTATGGGTGGGCGACCCTCTAAGGAATCAAATTGTTTGTCATATTACCCTACTATTTTATCCCAAGGTATAATTATCGAAAGTTTTATCCAACGATTATTTTTAGTGAGTTGCTGTTCAAAAGGGGTTTCAAATCCAGCAAAAATTAACTGATTTGGACTAACATAGGCTGGTGTTGATGCACGCTTTCTAAACGATTTTACTGGAAGTGTTTGTTTTTTACCTTGCATTAATTTATAAATTTTACCTCGCTAAAGTACGAATTTACTGATTCTTGCAGTTTCTGAGCAGGCTCTAATTATTCTTTCTTTTTTATAAATCCAAAGTTTTTCTTTGTATCGCTAAATTTCAAAATTGCTTGGCTAAATAAAAAATTAGAACACAGAAATATACATAAACAAAAAACCCCTCTATATCTAGAAGGGTTAATTTGGCTTTTAAAATTATTACTTCCCATCTACCAGGGGAGCAGCTTCAACGACACCTTTTATTTTAACCGTGATGCTTGGTTCTTTAGAATTAGAAGAAATGGTAACATTTTTTTCAAAAGGACCAGGGCGCTTTGTATCATATTTTACTTTAATACTAGCTGTTTTGCCTGGCAAAATTGGTTCTTGCGGCCAACCTGGTTTTCCATCAATAGTCGTTGCAGTACAACCGCATTGACCTTGAACGTTTGTAATGGTAAGCGGTGAATGGCCAACATTTTTTATTTTAAAATCCCTCACGCCATTTGCATCGTATTTTATTGTTCCATAATCTAAAACTTCTGTTTCAAATTTTATCTCAGGAGCATTAGGATCCAAAGGTTCTGCGGGTACAACTTGAGCTTTGGAAACCAAAATCATCCCAAAAAATAAAGCGACTGATGTAATTATCTTTTTCATTGTTTTTTATTTTAAAATTAATAAATTATTATTTAGCTAATGGTGCTCCTGAAGATGGTTGGGTTGTTGGTGGAAAAGTTTCTTGCTCTGGTTTGGCAGAGACATTCCCTTTTATTGTAACTGTTTGTACTCCTGATTTTGCATTGGACTGAATAGTTACAGATTTACTAATAGGGCCTATTCTATTTGTATCATATTTTACTTTTATTTCTCCTGTTTTTCCAGGCAAAATAGGGTCTCTCGGACATTGAGGAACTGTACAACCACAAGAACCTTGACAATTAGAAATAAGCAATGGCTCTTTTCCAGTATTTTTGAATTTAAATACGCACTCACCATTATCACCTTGAATGATATTGCCATAATCATGAACCAATTTGTCAAGCTTGATATCAGCTGAACTTGTTGCTGCAACAGAAATTGTTTGAACAGCATCGTGGTTGTGGCCATCACCAGCCGAATGTGTTTCTTGAGCATTTGAAATAGAATTCAAACATGCTACCAGTCCTAAAGATAAAATTACTTTTTTCATGAGATTACTTTTTAAAAAATTGTTTTTGAATTTAAAGTTAGTTTTAATTAATGCATCATAATAACCAGTCATAAAGATAGTGTACACTTTGATATACTTTCATTATTTTTACCAAATTTAACAAAATTTAATTAATCGAATGGAAATCGCAAAAATATATAATCCACAACATACCGAAGATACTTGGTACCAATACTGGCTGAAGCATCATTTTTTTAAATCCATACCCGATCATCGTTTACCATATACAATTGTGATACCCCCACCAAATGTTACTGGAGTTTTGCATATGGGGCACATGCTCAATAATACCATTCAAGACGTATTAATAAGAAGGGCTCGCATGTTGGGCTTCAATGCATGTTGGGTTCCGGGTACTGACCACGCTAGCATAGCAACTGAAGCGAAAGTAGTTTCTCTATTAAAAGAACAAGGAATTAATAAAGCTGATTTAAGTCGTGAAGATTTTTTGAAACATGCTTGGAGTTGGAAAGAAAAATATGGTGGAATTATATTGGAGCAATTAAAAAAATTAGGAGCTTCATGTGATTGGGACAGAACAAGTTTTACGATGGATGAACAGATGAGCGAAGCGGTAATTGACACTTTTATTGATTTATATAAAAAAGGGCATATTTACCGAGGGGTTCGGATGGTTAACTGGGATCCTCAAGGATTTACAGCCGTGAGTGATGAAGAAGTTATATATAAAGAATCCACAAGTAAGTTGGTATATGTAAAATATAAAATTCAAGATTCTAGCAAATTTATTACCATAGCTACAACTCGTCCAGAAACCATTATGGGAGACACCGCCATTTGCGTTAATCCAAACGACGAACGTTATTTGCATTTAAAAGGAAAGCAAGTTATTGTGCCTATTGTAAATCGTGTTGTGCCCATTATTTTTGATGAGTATGTTGATGCTGAATTCGGAACTGGTGCTTTAAAAGTTACGCCAGCACATGATATTAATGATTTTAACTTAGGGCAAAAACATAAACTGCAAACCATAGATGTTTTAACAAAAGAAGGGAAAATTAGTGATGCAGCTGGAGCCTATATTGGATTGGACCGTTTCGCATGTCGTAAACAAATAATTATAGATTTAACAGAGCAAGGTTTAATTGAAAAAATAGAGGACATTAAAAACAAAGTTGGCTACAGTGAACGCACAAACGCAGTAATAGAACCTCGTTTAAGTATGCAATGGTTTTTGAAAATGGAAGAAATTAGCAAACCAGCATTAGAAGCCGTTTTATCAGGCGAAGTGAAATTAATTCCAGACAAATTTATCAATACCTATAAACACTGGATGGAGAATGTACATGATTGGTGTATCAGCCGTCAGTTGTGGTGGGGACAAAGAATTCCAGCATGGTATGATGACCAAGAAAACATTGTGGTTGCGAAAACGAAAAACGAAGCGATAGAAAAATTGCAACTTAAGAATTCAGAATTACGAATTGAAGGTGTTAGACAAGATGAAGATGTTTTAGACACTTGGTTTTCTTCATGGTTGTGGCCAATGACGGTGTTTGATCATAAAATTGTTGCGAATGGTTGGGAACAGGCAAATGAAGATTTAAAATATTATTATCCAACCAATGATTTGGTAACGGCTCCTGAAATATTATTTTTTTGGGTTGCTCGGATGATTATTGCAGGCAAAGCGTATACTAATTTGAAACCATTTAATAATGTTTACTTAACAGGAATTGTGCGTGATAAACAAGGTCGAAAGATGAGTAAGAGTCTTGGTAATTCACCTGATCCTTTGGAGTTAATTTCAAAATACGGCGCCGATGGCGTTCGAGTTGGCATGTTATTATGTTCTCCAGCCGGCAACGATTTAATGTTTGATGAAAGCTATTGTGAACAAGGTAGAAACTTTGCAAATAAAGTTTGGAATGCATTTCGATTAATAAAAGGATTTGTCATAGGGAATGTTGAACAATCTCAAGCATCAAAAGCAGCCATCACCTGGTTCGAAAATAAATTATCAGAGCAATTAGAAATTATCAATGATCATTATTCTAAATACAGAATGAGTGATGCGTTAATGGCAACATACAAATTAGTGTGGGATGACTTTTGTGCTTGGTATTTAGAAGCGATTAAACCAGATTTTATAGATGGTAAAGCAAAACCAATTGATCAAGCAACTTATGATGCAAGTATAAATTTCTTAGAATCTTTGCTAAAAGTCATGCATCCTTTTATGCCTTTTATTACCGAGGAAATCTGGCATTTGATTAAAGATGGGAAGCGTGAAGAAAAAGACCGCGTCATTGTTGCAGAATGGCCAAAACAAAAAGTAGATTTAGATAGGGAAATTATTGCTGATTTTGAATTGATGAAAGAAATAACCATGTCAATTAGAAATATTAGAAAAAAAGATCAGATTCCTTCAAAAACACCTATTCTTCTTCAAGTAAAGCAATTGAAAGAAGCCTGTGAAAAAGTTTTCAAATTTGAAAGTGTTTTAAAAAAATTAAATAATCTTGGTTTTGATATAGCATATGATTTGGAGTCGAAGAAAGATAGCTTATCTAACTACAATAAATTAGCATTTGGAAGTTCGTTTCATATCAAAGGATTTGATTTTACGATTCCAAGACATGGTGAAGTTGATGTTGATATCGAAAAACAACGTTTAATGAAAGAATTAGAATATAATAAAGGATTCTTAAAGTCAGTTCAAATCAAATTATCAAACAAAAAATTTGTTGACAACGCAAAACCTGAAGTATTGGCTATTGAGCGAAAAAAAGAAAGTGATACCTCAACTAAAATTGCTTCATTAGAGGCGCAATTGATGTCGTTATGATTAATTACATTAACGGTAACAAAGACTTTAGCATTATTTACAACAAAAATTCATTAAATTTGTTACCTTCAAAATAACTTTGAAACCAAGATAAATGTCGTTGATAGCATTATTAAATTAATTATTAATTAAACAATCAAACCATATAAAATGTCCAGCACAGTAATAGAAAACAACGTAGGAATGAATTTTGCAATCAATGAAAACCAAACTGCCATTGCCGATATGATTCGCAAATTCGGAAAAGATCATATTTACCCTAAAATGATGGAATGGGATGAGCAACAGATTTTCCCCATTGAAGTATTTAAAAAATTAGGAGAACTTGGTTTAATGGGCGTTTTGGTTCCTGAACAATATGGCGGTTCAGGTTTATCTTACACAGAATATGTTACTGCTATTATTGAATTAAGTAAAATTTGTGGTTCAATTGGCTTATCAATGGCCGCTCATAATTCTTTGTGTACAGGCCATATTTTGGCTTTTGGAAATGAAGAACAAAAGAAAAAGTATTTACCTAAGCTAGCTACCGCCGAATGGATTGGAGCTTGGGGCTTAACAGAAACAGGAACAGGTTCAGACGCTGGCGGAATGGCAACAACTGCTAGAAAAGATGGAGACTATTATGTATTAAATGGTTCTAAAAATTTCATTACACATGCCATCACTGGTAATGTTGCAGTTGTAATTGCTAGAACAGGAGAAAAAGGTGATAGCCACGGCATGAGTGCGTTTATCATTGAAAAAGGGACTCAGGGGTTTAAGTCAGGAAAAAAAGAAAATAAACTTGGGATGCGAGCCAGTGAAACAGCCGAATTAATTTTTGATAATTGTAAAGTGCATAAAGACCAATTGTTGGGTAAAGAAGGAGATGGATTTGTACAGGCAATGAAAGTTTTAGATGGAGGCCGAATCTCAATTGCTGCTTTAAGTTGCGGTATTGCACGTGGCGCCTATGAGTGTTCATTGAAATACGCCAAAGAGCGAGAACAGTTTGGTAAACCTATCGCTCAGTTTCAAGCGATTGGTTTTAAACTTGCTGACATGGCTACAGAGTTAGAAGCCGCAGAATTACTAACGTTTAAAGCTGCTGATTTAAAAAATCGTCATCAAAAAATGACAAAAGAAGGAGCTTTCGCAAAATACTATGCCTCTGAAGTATGCGTTAAGAACGCAAATGAAGCAGTTCAAATTTTTGGAGGATACGGATTTACAAAAGATTTTCCGGCCGAAAAATATTACCGTGACAGTAAATTATGCACCATTGGAGAGGGGACCAGCGAAATACAAAAATTAGTTATCAGCAGAGAATTATTAAAAGATTAATAGTATGGAAAATACGCTTTCAGAAACAGAAAACCTGCAACCATTGAGATCACAGTTGTTAAAAACGCTTTGTATTTTATCATTTATCATGTGTGGTATAGGATTATTACAAGGAATCATTGGTATATTTCAAGATACGGACGAAGCTAAACAAGCACAAATTGAGCAATTAAGAACCATTAAGCCTGATCTGGCTGATCAAATGGAAAATGAAATGATCACTTTACAAGATAATCCATATTCCAAAATAGCGCCATACTTAGAAGTATTATACGTTCTTGCTTCATTTTTGGGCGTATTGTTAATGTGGAATTTTAATAAAAAAGGTTTTTATATTTATAGTATTGCTGAAATTTTACCTTATACTGCTTATTTATTCATTGGAAAAAATACATTTAGTTTGGCAAGTTCAGTTGTTCCAGGAGGAAATGCCATTGCAATGATTTTTATAATCATCATGGTAGCGACTGATTTAGTCTTTGTAGGCCTTTACAGCAAATGCCTTAAAGAAATGAAATAATTAAAATAGTTTTTTCATTTCATAATGAACCTAGTTTTGAAAAGCAAACTAGATGTTCTATTTAATACTTGATTCATGCTTGAATGCTACTTCGTTTAAATTATAATCATCCGCATCAAAAGGATATTCAACTCATCATTGATTGTTTAAAAAACGACGGATTAATTATTTATCCAACAGATACTGTATACAGCATCGGTTGTGACATTACGAAACCAAAAGCCATTGAAAAATTATGCAGACTTAAAAACATTAAGCCCGAAAAAGCAAATTTTTCATTTGTTTGCAGTGATTTAAGTCATTTATCTAATTACACCAAACCAATTTCCAATTCTTTGTTTAGGATTATGAAAAAAGCCTTGCCGGGTCCTTATACTTTTATTTTAGAAGCCAATGGCAATGTGCCCAAATTATTAAAACAAAATAAAAAAACGGTTGGAATTAGAGTTCCTGACAATGTTATTTGTCATACAATAATCAAAGCTCTTGGTAATCCAATTATTACATCAAGTCTGCACAATGTAAACGATGATATCTTAGATTATTATACCGACCCAGAGGTGATACACAACCAATACAACAAATTAGTTGATATAGTTATTGATGGGGGCTTCGGAAATCTATATGCATCAACGGTTTTAGATTGTTCAGAAGGTGAAATTATCGTTATAAGAGAAGGATTAGGCTCTTTAAATATTTTAAATTAAATTTCTAAACTTCATAAATTTTATACTATTTTTAGTTCAAGAAAAAAACATCTTATGAAGTCTTCAAAATTTATTATCACGTATCTTCTTCTTTACTTTACTATCAGTGCATTTTCACAAACTCTTAATACCAGAAAATGGAGAAAATCAGAAAGTGATACTCTTCAAAATGGTGTTGCTTTGCTTGATGAAAAAAAATTTTTAACAGCCTTGCCACTGTTCGAAAATTTATTCAAACAACATCCCAAAGAAGAATACATTAAATACTGCTATGGTGTATGTGCTTTATCGAGAAGTGATAAACATGAAATAGCATTAACTTTATTAAACGAAATGTATTTAAAAAATAAAAAAATATATAACATAGAACTTGATTTAGCAGTTGCTAATCATTTAAACCTAAATTTTGACGAAGCATTAGTATTAATTGATAAATACCTCACTCAAAAAAAAATTAGTATAGAAGATAAAACAAAAGCTCTACAACTAAAACAATATTGCATTAACGGAAAATATTTTTTATCAAATCCTTCTAAAGCTACCATTACTAACGCAGGTAACATTTTAAATTCAGAGAATGAAGAATATGTGCCAGTTATATCTGCAGATGAAAATAAAATGATTTTTACATATAAGGGCAAAGAAAGCATGGGCGGGCTTCAAACAGAATCTTTAATTCCTAGCAAATACGGTTTTTATTTTGAAGACGCATATCAATCTTTAAAAGTTGACAATGTTTGGACAAAACCAACTCCGATTTTAACGATAAACACCATTGCCCACGATGCGCCGATTGCAATTAGTGCTGACGGTCTTTCATTGTTTGTATACCGTGATAATGGCGAAGATCATGGCGATATTTATATCAGTAATTTTGTGAATGGAGAATGGTCGAATCCAAAAAAATTAAGAGGAGAAGTTAATTCTTACTCTTGGGAGGGAAGTTGTTCAATGACAGCTGATGGCAAACAATTATATTTTAGTAGCGAAAGAGGCGGTGGTTATGGTGGCAAAGATATTTATAGGGCTACATTATTGCCAGATAGCACCTGGGGAAACGTCATCAATTTAGGCGATAGCATCAACACAAATTTAGATGATGATGCTCCATTTATTCATCCTGATGGCGTTACTCTATTTTACAGTTCAAAAGCTAAAAATAGCATGGGAGGCTTTGATATATTTCAAACTCAACTTAATTTGGTTGACTCTTCGTTTAGTAAACCTATAAATTTAGGATATCCAATTAATACGCCTGATGATGATATTTATTATGTTCTTTCTGCAAACGGCGAAAGAGGCTACTATGCTTCTGGAAAACAAGGAGGTTTTGGTTTAAAAGACATATATACTGTTTACCCAGGATACGTTGGTAAAAAGCCTTCAGTATTTATTGTTAAAGGAAAAATTACAGTAGATGATAAACCCGTAGAAGCAGAAATTTCAGTTTTAATTGTCACTAAAGACAATAAAGTATTGGGAGATTTTAAAAGTAATTCAGAAAATGGGAATTATTTAATTTCACTTCCTTCAGGAGCAGATTTTAAATTAATTTATAAATACAAATCATTTCCTTACAAAACTTTAGATGTTAATACGATAAGTTTAGTAGGGTATGATGAAAAAATTAATGACCTTAACTTTACCACGTCAGATACTATCAAACCTAAAGCCGAACTTCCTAAAGAAATTAAAGAAGAACCAAAAAAAGAAATTGATAAGCAAAATAAAGTATTAGAAGAAAACACAGAAATTTATGCAGCTAAATATGGAGACATTAAGGCCGATAGTTTAATATTTAGAGTACAAATTGCAGCCTATCAGCATCCGAAAAATTATCAATACAAACATTTAAATGGTCTAGGAATCGTTGAGAATTTGTTGTTGAATGATGGTATTACAAGAATTACAATTGGTGGAAATTTTTACAACCTTAAAGCAGCCTTTGCACATAATAATAGAGTGATTGCCGCAGGTCAAAAAGACGCTTTTGTTACAGCAATTTATAAAGGAAAAAGGTTATACTTGGAAGAATTAGAGAAAATGGGAATATTCAAATAAAATTGAATTTTTAACCCCAGTTAAAAAATAAGTATCAAAAATTATCACGAATCAAAAACAAGTTTAACAAATTAAAGCCTTTTAATTTGTGCAGCTTTTTCTATACTTTTATATCATGATTAAAGAAACTCTTCTTGTAGATATCATTAAAGTTTCCGCTCAAACAACAGAGCTAAAAAATATAGCCGATAAAGTTTTAAGTAATCAGCGCATAACATTTGAAGATGGCTTACATTTATTTAAAAATGCCAATTTATCTTACTTAGCAACTTTAGCAAATCATGTTCGTGAAAATAAAAATGGAAATTACGTTTATTTTAATCGCAATTTTCATGTAGAACCTACAAATATTTGTGTTTATACTTGCTCATTTTGCGCTTATTCCCGCTTGATAAAACACCGGGAAGAAGGTTGGGAATTATCTATTGAACAAATGATGGACATCATTAAAAAATATGATGAACAAGAAGTTACGGAAGTTCATATTACAGGAGGCGTAATTCCCAAACAAGATTTAAAATTTTACGTTACGTTATTTAAAAGCATTAAAGCACATCGGCCAAATTTGCACATCAAAGCATTAACACCTGTTGAATGCCATTATATTTTTAAAAAAGCAAAGATTACGTATGAAGAAGGATTGAAAATACTTAAAGAATCAGGCTTAAATTCAATGCCTGGAGGAGGAGCAGAAATTTTTGATAAAGAAATTAGAGACAAAATTGCTGGTGGAAAATGTAGTGCTGAAGAATGGCTAAGCATTCATCGTATTTGGCATAGCTTAGGAATGCAATCAAACGCAACTATGTTATATGGACACATAGAAAGTTTTGAAAATAGAGTAGATCATCTTGAAAGATTGCGACAACTCCAAGATGAAACAAATGGATTTAATGCTTTCATTCCTTTAAAATTTAGAAACGGAAATAATGATATGTCTCATGTGCCAGAAGTAAGCATTATTGAGGATTTAAGAAACTATGCCATCAGTCGGATTTATTTAGATAATTTTGATCACATCAAAGCTTATTGGGCCATGATTGGAAGAAGTATTGCACAACTATCTTTAAACTTTGGAGTAGATGACATTGATGGAACCATTGATGACACTACGAAAATATACAGCATGGCTGGCGCTGAAGAAAAAACACCAAAACTAACAACTCAACAATTAGTTGATTTAATTACACAAGTAAAACGTACTCCCGTTGAACGCGATACACTTTATAATGTGATAAAAGATTATTCGATAAATTGAAAATTTAATGGGTTATTTTTTTTTTATATTATTTCTAGCCTGTTTGTTTGTTCCTATTTATTGCTACTTGATATTTCCTCTTTATTTAAAACTATCCGTTTTAAATGTTCCTAAAGTAAAAAACAACTATTTTGAAATAACCGAATGGCCTGAGGTAAGTGTCATTTTTTCAGTATTTAATGAGGAAAAAGTGATTACAAAAAAAATTGAATCAATTCTTCATTCAGATTATCCAAAAGAAAAAATAAAAATATTTGTTGGTTCGGATTTCTCTAACGACCAAACCAATGACATCATTGAAGAATTCGTTAAACAACATAGAAACATCAATTTTATTAAAAAAGATAGCCGTAGCGGAAAATTAAATATTATCAATGAATTAGTAGATTTAACTACCTCTGAACACTTGATATTAACAGATGCTAATGTATTTTTTGAGCCACAAACTTTGAAAGCACTTGTATATAATTTAATTGCAAAAAATGCTCAATTGGTATGCGGACATATTTTAAAATTTTCTCCAAAAAATGAAGGAATTTCTCAACAAGAAATATTTTACATGAATTTCGAAAATCAATTAAAATACAATGAAAGTTTAAAATATGGTTTTTGTGTAGGTGTAGAAGGTGGGTGTTACGCCATTCTTAAAAAGAATTTCATAAAAGTGCCAAATGGATTTATAATGGATGATTTTTTTATCACACTGGATGTGATTTCGAAAAAAGGGAAAGTACTATTTGAGCCTGAAGCCCTTTGCTATGAAGATGTTAATGACGATCCAGTGATTGAATTTAAAAGAAAAATTAGAATTTCTTTAGGAAATTTTCGCAATTTAAAATATTACAAACATTTACTTTTTCCCATTTATAAAGGTTTTGGATTCGTGTTTTTATCTCATAAAGTATGTCGATGGTTTACGCCATTTGCACTCATCTTTTCTTTTTTATTATCTTATTTATTAAGTTATTATTTTTCTTTTTTTATATTAATAAGCTTTATATATAGTTTAGTTATCATTCTATCTATGCTTGCAATTTTTACTGAAAAGATAAAAGTTAAAATTCCATTTTTTAGTGCTTTAGGTCATTTTATATTAATGAATCTCGCATTATTATTTGGTTTTATAAAATTTGTTTCGGCATCAAATGAAAGCTTTTGGGAACCTCCAAAAAGAAACATTTAATTTTGTATCTTTGTTAGATGATGAATTTAAAAATAAGAAGCCTTCGATTTAGTTATAAAAGCATTTTATTTTTTTCAATTATCATTTTCATGTCTTGCAAAAAAGATTCGAGGATTTTCGAACAGGGAGATTATCCACCAGAAATTGCAAATATCTTGGTGAATAAATGTGCCACATCTGGTTGTCATAATGATGCGAGTTATCAAGGCGCTGCAAACTTTAATATCACTACTTACACAAGTTTATTTAAAGGTTCAAACAATGGCTCGCCAATTATTCCTTTCCGCAGTGATTTTTCTCTTTTATGTAATTTCATAAATACCTATCCAGAGCTTGGATTGATAAATTTACCTACAATGCCTTTAAATGAAACGGCACTGAGTAAAACAGAAGTAAAAACAATTAAAGATTGGATTGATAAAGGCGCGCCTGATAAAAATGGAAAAATTATGTGGAGTGATAATCTTCTACGAAAAAAATATTATGTTTTAAATCAAGGCTGCGACGTCGTTACTGTTTTTGATACAGAAACACAATTACCAATTAGATGCATAACAGTTGGTAACAAACCAAATATTGCCGAGAGCCCTCACAGGATAATAGTTTCTCCAGATGGAAATTATTGGTACGTGGTTTTTGTTGGAAATAACATTTTGCAAAAATACAGATCAAGTGATGACAGTTTCGTTAAGGAAGTAAATATGGGAACAGAACAAAATTGGAACACAATTACGATTAGCAATGATGGAAAAAAAGCATATTGTGTAGCCTGGCCAAACGGAAATATAGCAATTGTAAATTTGGAAAAGATGCAACTCATCCATTATTACAAAAATGTTTTTTTGAATGGACACGGGAATACGCTCAATCAAACAAATGATACTTTATATGTAACGAGTCAAACAGGTAATTTTATTTATAAAATCGATACTGGATTTACAACTTTACCAATTCAAATTTCATTGGATCCAAGTCAACTTCCAAGCTCAACATCATCCCTAGATCCTCATGAAATAACATTTTCATTCGACGGAACAAAATATTTTGTAACCTGTCAAAAAAGTAATGAAGTGAGGGTATTCAGAACTGTAGGAGATAGTTTATTGAAAATTATTCCAACTGGTCAATTCCCACAAGAAATTATAAAGTCAGCTTTAACAAACAAATTATATGTCACTTGTCAAGAAGATCAAAATGCTAATTCGAAAATAAAAGGCTCGGTAACAACAATCAATATGTCGACTTATGCGAGTGAAAATTATAAAGTAGGTTACGAACCTCATGGTATTGCGATTGACGAGTTAGGTGGATTTTTGATGGTAGCAAGCAGAAATCTTAACACATTAGGGCCAACGCCTCATCATTCGGGTGTTTGCGGAAGAAATGGATTTATTAATTATTTCAATTTATCATCAATGGAACTTTTAAATAAAAAAACGGAAGTTGCTGCCGACCCCTATTCTATATCAGTTAGAAAGTAATGTGTGAACTTATAAAAAATAAAACAATTATACTTTTTGATGGAGTATGCAATTTGTGCAATGATTCAGTAAAGTTTGTTTTGAAGCATGAAAAAAAATCAGAATTATATTTTTCTTCACTTCAATCCGAAACTGCTAAAAATATTTTAAAACATTTTAATTACAACAAAACAGAAAGTGTTGTGCTAATTGAAAACAATAAACTATACGTGCAATCCTCTGCAGCGTTAAGAATAACTAGATATTTAAAGGGAGGTTTTCCGTTTCTATTTTTCTTGATTATTGTTCCTCCATTTATTCGTCATTCAATTTACAATTACATCGCTAAAAACCGTTACAAGTGGTTCGGAAAAAGGGAGACTTGCATGATGCCAGATGAGAAAATAAAACACCGATTTATTTAATGCCTATGACGAAGCTATCCGTAAATATTAATAAAATTGCAACACTCAGAAATTCAAGGGGAGGAAACACACCAAACTTAATTCAAGTGGCTTTAGACGCTGAAAGATATGGTGCGCAAGGGATTACTGTTCATCCTCGACCAGATGAAAGACACATACGTTATAAAGATGTTTATGATTTAAAAACAGTTTTAAAAACAGAATTTAACATTGAAGGAAATCCTAAAATTCAAAAATTTATTGACTTGGTTTTAGAAGTAAAACCCGAACAAGTTACCATTGTTCCTGATAGTGATGGACAATTAACATCAGACCACGGCTGGGATACAATTAAAAATAAAGCTTATCTTAAAGAGATCATCGCAACATTTAAAAATGCAGGAATCAGAACTTCCATATTTGTAGATGCTGACCTAAAAATGATTGAAGGAGCAAAAGAAACAGGAACGGATAGAATAGAATTGTATACAGAATCTTATGCTAAACTTTACAACAAGAATAAAGAAAATATTATAAAACCATATGCTGATGCGTCAGAATTAGCAGTAAAATTAGGTATCGGCGTAAATGCCGGACATGATTTAAACTTAGAAAATTTAGCTTATTTTAAAGAACACACTAAAAACTTACTTGAAGTTTCTATTGGACATGCTTTAATCAGCGATGCGCTTTATTTAGGTTTGGAAAATACAATTCAACTTTATTTGAGGCAATTGAAATAAATTAACTGTAAAATGATATTTTAACGCCTTTATAAAAAGAGGTCGTATAATATATTTTCTTTGTTTGAGATAATTTGTTTAAAAAATATTTTTCATCAGGGTTATATTCTTGAAAAGAATCCAAAACGATTATTCTTTTGTATTTTGAAACATCAACGTCTACATCATACCAATTACTGCAAAAGATAATATTATCCCCTTTTGGCAAATCTTTTTTTTGTTGACTTAAAAAATTCCTATCATAATAATAACAAAATAAATATTTTACATCCTTAGTTTTAACAATAATCAAATCACTATTAACTTTTATCTTTTTAATTAAGTTAACAGCACTTCTATAATCCATTGACTTTGGTGTTTTATAATTTATTTTAAAAGAAAGAAAAATAAAAACAATAATTGAGAATGAAATAGGAATTATTTTTTTCTTAATAAATGATAAACTAAACGCAACTAAAATTAAAATAAATGGTATTGAAAATATTAAGTAACGATCTAAAAAAATTGGTGTAATTTTTCCTAAAACAAAAACAAAAATAATGGACCCTAAACTAATTAAAGAAAAATATAAAACTTCAAAGTTCATGCTTTTATAATTATTAATTTTTAAAATTAAAATGCATAAAAATATTATAATTAAAAAAGGAATTACTAAATATTGATTTAATAAAAACTCACCCATTACTTCTTTTAAATACTTGTAATTTGATGTTTGTAGCCAAAATGTTTTTTCTTTAGAATTAAATGCGATAATAAGTAAAAATTGCTTCTTAGTAAATCTTAATAGTATTAATCCTATAAGAAGAAATACGCTATAAGAAAAAAGCAATTTTTGTTTTTTTTCAAAATAGATAAACCCTAAAATTACTTGAAAAAAAATTATAACTCCAGATATGTAATGAGTGTAAATAATTAAAAAATTCACAAAACCTAAAGCAAACATGAATACATAACTATAATTATCTTTTAATTTAAAATAATAATAAGTTGAAATTAAACTTAGCAATAAAGCTAAAGAATAAGCTCTGGCTTCATGAGAGTAGAAATACAAAATATCACTTGAAAGGAATAAAAATGAAGATATAATTGCTGAAGTTTTGTTAAATAAATTATTAGCCAAAATATAAACAAAACCAGCAGCTAAAGCGCTAAATATGACACTTAATAATCTAACTGTGAATTCAGAATCATTGATTAGCTTAATCCAAACACTCAAACAATAATAATAGAATGGGGGATTATTATCCCATTCAGAAACATGCTTAATATGTCCAAAATCTAAAGATGCACTATGAACACTGATAATTTCATCATAATAAAACGAAGCATAATCAATAAACAAAATTTTAAATAAAAAATTTAATAATATAATTAGAAAAAAATAGAAATATAAATTCTTTGCATTTTTATCTAAATTCAAATCTAATATGTTTTTAAACATTGCTAATTATTAGTTACTGATATTTTTACTGTTTTAATCAGTAGTAAAGAATCATAGATTTTTATAAAATACAATCCATTACTAATGTTTTCTAATTTTATCAAATTCATTGATTCGTTTAATTTATCAGAAAAAATTATTTCTCCTTTAACATCCAAAACACTATAATTCATTTTTTTGTTTTCTAGATTTTCACCGATTGAAATATTAATAATTCCATTAGATGGATTTGGAAAAACTTCTACTGAACCATAATTGTTGAAACTGTAGTTATTTAAACTCGTATAAGATAATCCAAAATTTCCAACACTATCCATTTTCATAAAGAAAACATCTTCTAATACTGCACCATAACTGCTAGTTTTACCGACAGCTACAAAACCTTTGTCTTTAGTTTTAGAAATTGAAAAAAACTCTTCAACTTTTAAATCTCCTACTCCGAAAAAATTTAAATAACCATAGCTTGAAGTATAAATATCAACTAGTGCATCATAATTAAATGTTGGATTTTTTGATGTTCCACAATTTGCAATACTACCTTTTACATTTTGAGTTACGCTATTGTAATATTCATCTCTTGAGCTAACGTCAATATAATTATAAACTTGAGAGCTACTAATGGAATAAGTAACTAATAAAGTTTCAAAATTGCCACCTATAGAACTACTTTTTGTTCCTCCAGAAATCAAAATATTTGCATTTTTTAATTCCACAATACAATTTCCAAAATCTTCTTTGACTCCACCATAAAACTTACACCAAACAGAATCCCCTAATGCATCTAATTTAAAAGTCCAAACATCTCCAAATGCATTATCTAAATAACTTTTTGTATAACCAGTTAAAGCATAACCACCATCTGCTGTTTGAATAACGGATTTAAATTCATCCTTATTTATTCCTCCATAAGTTTTTGTCCAAATTGCATTTCCAAGAGCGTCGGTTTTTATAATATATCCATCTGCATCACCTCTTCCAAAACTATAGGTTGTACCAGCAATAATAAAACCACCATCAGAAGTTTTTTGTAAACTATTTCCAAAGTCCCAATCGCTGCCACCATAATTTTTTTGCCATAACAAATTTCCATTTTTATCCATTTTTACAAGATATATATCATATCCTCCAAATCCTGAAGAGTTGGTATAACCAAGCATCACATAACTTGAGTCGATTAATTGCACAATGCTTTTGCCACATTCATTATTAAAATTACCAAATGATTTTTGAAATTTGATTTGCCCCATTTTATCTAATTTGGCAACATACAAGTCTGTGTTACCAAATCCAAAACTGCTTGTAGAGCCCGTAATAATATATCCGCTATCAAGTGTTTGTTTGACATCATACCCAACATCGTAACCGTTTCCTCCAAAACGCTGATAAAATTTAGAAGGCGGCTGGGCATGAATTATAAAATGGAAGATGACACAATAGATTTTAAATAAATGCTTCATGGTTTAATTTTTAAACTTTCTAGCCAAACTGATGAATGCACCATGCCCAAACGTTTTATTAGGAAAAATAAAACCTTGCAGGCTATTGCTACCTAATTCAAAATACCAATTTTTACTATTATAAGAAAATGATAAGCCAAAATTTAATCTAGAATAACCACCGTAGCCAGCATGCAATAGACTAGCGATTTTATCTGTAAACTTATATTCAAAATTTGTAAAACCATATGGTTTAAAATTTGAATTGAATAAATATCGGAAACCAAAACTAAAGGCAAAATTATTTGTAAAAATAATTTTATTGATGATGATTAAGTTCGTGGGAATATTGACATTAAAAGATTCTCGTTGTGCAAGGCTTGTTTTTTTGATGATGCTATCCTGATTGACAGATGAAAGGGTAGGATCTTTTAAATCTAATAAATTATTAATTTGGTATCCATGGTAAGTATATATTGAATCGCTGTTGTATTGAATACTATTTTGATTCCAGTGTATAAATCCTAAGTTATTGACATTAACGGTTAATACGCTTCCTTGACCATATTTGCTTTTATATGCGTTTTCGAAAAATATGTCAGCACTGGCACCAATCCCAGAGAAGGCAAATGATTTTTTTTTATTGTGGGGATCGTTGACAGCAATATTAAATTTAGAATCAAAAATTAATTCAGTGCCATCGAAATTTGTAAAGAGCGAAGAACTTTCTTTTGTTTTAACATAAAATAAATTTTGGCCATTTAATACGGAAAGAGAAATTCCAGCTTTACCAGTTGAATCTATTTTGTGCCAAATACAGCCAAATTTTAATTCTTGAAATCTTAAGTAATTGATGTTGGTTCCGCCTATTTTTTTTGTTTCATTTAAATAAGGTTTGTTACCATAAAATAGTAATTGGTAAAAATCTTTTGTAAAGGTTGAATTAAAAATATGTTGGTCTTTAAATCCTATTAAATAGGAATATTTTGGTTTTCTTCCAAAGAAAGCGGAAATGCTATAATTCAAATTCGCACCAATGACATTTGAATGGTTCAATTTATGATTAGAGGCGTCTTTCAACTGATTACTTATCGAACCACCAAAAACAAATTTGTTTAATAAGTCATTATAAATACCATTTGATCCTAATTCAAATTCGCCGTTAATAGATATAGATCGACCTCTTTTTTCAAAATTTAAAAATTCAGAATTATACTGTGCTTTTATCGAAAAAGAAACAACAAATAAAATAAGATAGAATAAAATATGACTGCTGAATTTCATGACTAAATTTTTGCTGTGTAATTAACATTTGTGCTTAAAATTAAATCCAAATAATTGTCGCTGGTAATTTTAACTGGAGTAGGTTGATTAGGCAAATACACATTACTTAACAATTTAATTTGTTTGCATCTTTTAAAATTAGCAAGCTTATAGCCTGATAGCGAAGATAAAATTTTTGATTCAATAGGTCTTAAAACAATGTTTGCAGCATTTGTCAATGCTTTCGGAATCAGATTATCATTAAACAAAAATAGAGAATCAATAACAGAATTATTTTCGTCAATCATATAACCTTGAATTTTCATATCCAAAGGAAAATTATTTTTTACATGTAAAATTAAATCGCAAGAATTTACGTTATTTATTTCTTTTACTTTGGCTAAATCAACATTAGCAAAATAAATGAGTTTAAAATAATCTGCTGAAAAAACTAAAGGTATGTCTACATCTGCTATAACTTTTAAACCATAACCATAATATGCAAAATCGTTTCCTCCTGAAATATTACCTAATGGATTCAATTTAGCATTTAAAGTATAACCTAAATAATTTGGAATATTTTCAATAAATTGATTCAAATTGGTATTTGAACTATTTAAAGATATTTGTTTGATATAAGGAAAAACAGGCTTTGAAGCAACGTTTGTTTTAACTGCCCGATTGATATTGAGAGATTTTAAAAGAGTTCCTGTATTTAGATTTATTGCTTGATATGGCGATACTTTTATGGAATTTATTTGACTAACGTTGCTACTCATTTCTAAACCAAATCCATTCTCTATCGAAAAATTTATTTTTGATTGGGTTAATTTAAAGTTATTGGAACTAAAATTATTGAATTGACCAAAGTATGAAGAGTCGGGACCAAAAGTAAAATCTTGTTGGCCAAAATAACCTTGCACATAATCTGGAATAATGTTTAAAAGAGAAAGTTCAACATATAAGCCTTTGCCAAATGAAAGCACATCAGATTGACCACTCGCATCTGTTTTAATTGTATAAGTTTGAACAAGCGTATTTTCTTTATTTCCAGAAATTCCTTTCAAATCAATTTCATATCCTGTCAAAGAATAATATTTTACGGTCTCTGTTGGTTTTGTTGAACTGGCAGCAGAATTTATGACTTGTTCGATGTGCAAAATTTTACCAGACAATTTTGCTGAATTTATTTCATAAACAAAATTTATCGGTTGACTATACGTGTTTTTGATTTTAATTTTTAATATTCCTGACCTTACAATTAATTTATTCAATTGTATGTCATTTGGTAAGTTAAAAATAATTTCCTTGTCTATTGAAGCTGCAGAAGCATTTGAGTAAATAACGTCGCCAGGATTTAAACTTGAATTGAAAGGAGATATATAATTAAACAAAAGGGTTGTGTCTGGAACTTTAACTAAACTATCTAGGCTTAAATTAAGAATTTCCTTTTTAAAAGAAACATGAACCAAACCAGTATCGTCCGAATCAAATATATCTTCAGCAAAAAAATTACTGATGTTTAAACGACTTTTTGCTATTGGTATCGATGCATCTATATCCCAAGTCGTTTCCTTTTTGCAAGAATTTATGCAAATTATCATCAAAAAAAAACTTAGAATTTTAACCCAAAAATGCATCTACCAAATTTATATAAACGGAAATCAATTACCTAAAAAATGGCAAATTTTTTGTAGAATGATTGTTGAAAATGTTAACTTTGCGCCGTGTTATATTCATTTAGATTTTATATCAGTTGGATTATTTCTGCGGTTTTAATGTTTTCCGCTTTTTACATATGGCATGGTGTTTTTTTAAATGATTTAAAAAACATTACATTTCCAATTTTTATTTTTTTTGGATTAGCCGCTTTGGTTTATTTAGTTATTTCATACGTTTTATTTAGAATTTTTGAATCAAAATTATTTAATAAACTGTTTGAAGCACCAATGTTAAGAGGAATTATGAGTGGCGCGTCTCTTGGCTTTATTTTATTTTCTTTAGTCACAGTATTGGCAATTTCTTTTACCAATAGATTAAACTTCACTTACCTCATTGCAGATTTTGCTTGGCAAATTATTGAGCAAGTAATCGGTGGTTTTATCATTGCACTTGGTAAAATAATTATATTTGAGCATAATCACAGTGCTATTCGAGATTAAATTACCAAGAATATTTTTTCATTAATTAGCCTCTCTGAATTATTTCTCCAATATTTCAATTAAAGGATTACCCGTATTTCCGTTCGGAAAAGAAATATGCAATAGCGTCGAAATAGTTGAAGCTATATCAGTGATGCTCACTCTTTTTACCGTCGCTCCATTTTTAATTCCCATACCATAAAATAATAAAGGAACATGTGTATCATAACTATAAGACGCACCATGCGTGGTTCCTTTTGATTCATGAGCCATCCAAGCTGGATTATAAGAAAAAACAACATTGCCACTCCTTGCATGATTATATCCTTTTTGTATCAATGATTTAAAACTTGCTTCCGAATAGGATTCAAATTTTAAAACGTCAGATGGATAGGCTTCAGCAACGCCTGATATGGTCAATAAAAAATTTGCCAATGAATGTTCAACATTAAACTTATTCAAATTTAATATTGAGAAGACATCTTCATTTAAAAATATTTGCTGATTTTCCAGAGCCAAGACTAAACTATCTTTAAATTGATTGAAACAAAATGTTCTAAGAGTTTTAGTCAATTTAATTTCATCCATATAACCACCAGGAATTTTTACATCTATTAAATGGGCTGGTACATCACAAACGCCATGATCAGCAGTTAAAAAAACAATGACATTTTCTTTGCCAATTGATAAATTGATATAATTCAGTAATTCTTCTAAATCTTTATCTAAGCGCAAATAGACATCTTCTACTTCTACACTCCTTGGCCCGTAAGCATGTCCAACGTAATCTGTTGATGAAAAACTAATGCATAACATATCTGTATGGGCACCTTTTCCTAATTTCTCTGATTTTAAGCACTCAAGGGCAATATCTTTTGTTATTGAATTCCCGTAAGGAGTATATTTTAAAATCTCAAAACTATTTTTGGCTAGAAAAGATTTATACTGATATGGAAATATGGCGCTATCTTTTTTGTTCGGTGCTAGTTCATATGAATTATGATCCGCTAAGCTTTCTATGTATGTGTTGAGTGGAAATAAAGTTTGCCAACCATTTTCCAAATATTTTTTATGTAATTGTAAATCATTAAAATCATTTAACCACTTTGGTAAAGCAGCCATATAATGAGAACTGGTAATAAATTTTCCAGAATTTCCGTCAAACCAAAATGCACCATTTGCGCTGTGTCCAGCGGGTAAAATGGAACTCCTATCTTTCAATGAAACTGAAAATACTTTAGATTGTTGATTTGTATTTAATTTTAATTCGTCGCCAATGGTTGTCGTTAAAAGATTTTTTGGAGACATTAATCCAGATTTGTTTTCAGTACCAATGGATTTTACGTTTTTATCATCTGTACAGTAAACCATCGTTTTGGTTTCTTTATCAAACCAATCATTTGCAATAATGCCATGCGTGGCAGGACTAGTGCCAGTATATATACTTGCATGGCCAGGCCCAGTATATGTTGGCACATAATTATATTGTGCGTTTTTGTAAAAATATCCTTCGTTAATTAATTTTTTAAAACCGCCATTTCCAAATTTATTCCAATAACGATACAAATAATCTTGACGCATTTGATCAACCACAATGCCAATAACTAATTTTGGCTGCTTTAGTGATGGAGCTGGTAAAGACTTTGATTGGGAAAAGGAAAAACCCTTAATTAATAGGAATGCGAAAAGATAGTAGAATTGTTTCATTTGTTTAAATAATTTATTTTTTATGGTCATTTGGAATACGTTAAGCAATCTTTTTTTGATGTTTCAGAATATTGACTATTGCATGTTTATATTTTGTCTAGTGATTGAAAAACTGAATTATTACTTATATACTCTGGGATAATCTCTTTCATTTTAGAAACAATCAACTCGTTATTTTGAGTATTGAATAACAATATCAATTCATTGATAAAATTGTTCACTTCTTTAAATTCATATTTTTTTACCCTTCCAATTAAAATTTGTTGATGATGCGTTGGTAAAGAATTTTCAGAACTAGATAATAATTCTTCAAATAATTTTTCGCCAGGGCGTAAACCAGTGAATATAATTTTTATATCCTTTTCTTCTCTCAGACCAGATAACTTAATCATTTTGCGTGCCAAATCAATTATTTTAACAGACTGCCCCATATCAAAAACAAAAATCTCACCACCAAGTCCCATGCAACCAGCTTCTAATACCAATTGACAGGACTCTGGTATAGTCATAAAAAATCTTGTAATTTCTGGATGGGTTATTGTAATTGGTCCTCCATGCTCAATCTGTTTTTTAAACCGAGGAATAACTGAACCATTGGAGTCCAAAACATTACCAAAACGTGTTGTGATAAATTTAGTAGATGAAGTGGTGCCCAAACTTTGAATATAAATCTCAGCAATTCGTTTTGAAGCACCCATTACGTTGGTTGGATTTACAGCTTTATCGGTTGATACCATCACAAATTTTTCAGCGTTAAATTCTGATGATAAATCGGCCGCTATTTTTGTGCCCAATACATTTGTTAGAATAGACTCTGAGGGATTATTCTCCATCATTGGCACATGCTTATAGGCCGCGGCGTGAAAAACAATTTGCGGTTTAAAAGTTTTAAATACATTGGTAAGACGTTCCTTATTTCTCACATCTCCAATTACAACTTCATGGGTATTTGAATTTAATTTTTCTTTGAACTCTAAATCTAGATCATATAATGGACTTTCGGATTGATCTAAAAGAATCAAAGCTTTCGGGTTAAATTGATGACACTGCCTTGCTAATTCGCTGCCAATAGAACCTGCAGCCCCAGTAATTAAAATAATTTTATCACTTAGCTGTTCATTAATCTGCGCAGCATTTAATTTAATAGGGTCGCGCTCTAAGAGTTCTTCAATATGAATACTTCTAATTTGATTAAAACTTAATTCGCCATTTATCCACTTGGCTACTGGCGGCACATTTAAAACTTTCACACCATATGAAAGGCATTGATCAATAAATTTATTTTTTACTTGTTGTGATAAATTTTGAATAGAAATAATCACAGACTCAATTTCATTTTCCTTTATTAACTGATCTAGTTTAGAAGTTGGGTAAACAAAAACTCCTTCTAAACTTCTGCCTTTTTTTTTCACATCATCATCAAGAAATCCAACTACTTTATAACGAACAGCCGCATCTCTATCAAGGGTTCTTTTGGTAATAATTCCCGATTCTCCTGCGCCATAAATGATCACTTGTTTTTTTTCGCTATCTGGATTTCTGTTTTCAAAATAAATGGCTTTAATCGCTAGCCTAGAGCTGATCATGATAAAAATTGTAACTAAAGCGTCAATCACAACAACGGAATGTGGAATAATATAATAACCCAATAAAACTTGTCTTGTCAGAATATTAATACCGTAAAGTACCAAACTACTTAAAATAACAACTACAAAAATTCGCGTAGCATCTTTTGAACCAGTATACCTTACTACACCTTTGTAGGTTTTTGAAATTACAAAAGCCAATAATCTCACTGATAATACCACACTATAAGCTATAGGAAAATTATCTAATTCGAATTTTGGAATTGATTTAAAATTAAATCGTAAAAAAAAGGCAAGTGTCAATGAGAAGAAACAAATAAAAAGATCTATAAATAAAATAGACCAACGGGGTAAATTGTATTTCCAAAATAAATTTAAAATTCTACTCATTCATGTAAAATTACATTTTTAGTATATACTATCAAAATTGGCAATAAATACTTAATTTTCGCTCTCTTTGAGAGATTGTTTTAATTTTATAAAATTAAAAATTTACATTAAAATGAATTTCAAAATTAAATTTTGTTAAAGAGGCCTATTTCAGAGAAAACTTTTGCTTTAATCATTTGTTTCTTGATACCGCAGTTTACTCATTATTGAAATCCAAGTTCGTTCTATAAACTTTAAGTTTAGGTGTGAAGAAAAAAAAATTAACTTTGTACAAAAAATAAATAATTATGGGAATAGAAGAAAAAATAAATGCAGATGTGAAAGCAACGATGTTAGCAAAAGACGCGAAACGCCTTGAAGCAGTGAGAGCCATCAAAGCAGTGATTTTATATTTAAAAACTTCGGCAGAAGGTTTAACCGAAGAAAGTGCATTGAAGGCAATTCAAAAAGAAGTTAAGAAACGAAAAGAAACGGCGGAAATTTATCAACAACAAGGTAGAGCCGATTTGGCAGAAGTGGAAACTGCTCAAGCTTTAATTATGGAAGAATACCTTCCAAAACAATTGACTGAAGCAGAAATAAGAGTAGGCTTAAAAGAAATAATTGCTCAAACTGGGGCAAGTGGAATTGCTGACTTAGGAAAAGTAATGGGTGCCGCAAATAAAGCATTTTCAGGAAAAGCGGATAATAAAATTGTTTCGACAATCGTTAAAGAATTTCTTTCTTAAAAAATTAATTTAAAAAAAAATCAAATAAGATTATAGGATTTTTTTACTGCTTAACACCATTTAAATAAACACTTTCAATTAAATTACTTCCATACGAATAAGGAATAAAAGCATAAGAGCTAATTGCTTTGGTTATAAAGAAATTAGCTCTTTTTCCAATGGTGATACTTCCAACTTCGTGTGATAAATTCATTGCAAAAGCAGAATTTATGGTACTAGCGTTTATCACTTCTTCTGGCGTTAATTGATATTGCACACAGCCTAAACTCATCATAAAATTCATATTTCCACTAGGAGAACTTCCAGGATTAAAATCACTTGCCATAGCAATTGCTAATCCAGCATCAATCATTTTACGAGCAGGTGGAATTGGCAAACCTAAAAAGAAAGCAGCGCCAGGTAAAATTGTACCCATGGTGTTTGATTTTTTAAGTGTTTCGATATCATGGTCGCTACAATATTCTAAATGATCGACACTAATTGCACCACACTTTACACCTGCTTGTATGCCACCGCTATTGCTTAATTGTTCGGCATGCACTTTCGGAATTAATCCATATTTTTTTCCAGCTTCTAAAATCATGACAGTTTCTTCAGCTGTGAAATAATTTTTCTCACAAAACACATCGATGTAATCTGCTAATTTTTCATCAGCAATTTTTGGCAACATGTCATTCAGTATTAAAGTAATGTATGCTTGCTTATCATTTTTATATTCTATGGGTAAAGCGTGTGCGCCAAGGAAGGTTGATTTCACTGGAATTATATTCAAATCTTTTATTCGTTTAATGACGCGCAACATTTTTATTTCACTTTCAACACTTAATCCGTAACCACTTTTTATTTCAATGCTACCTGTACCTTGGCTAATTACTTCGATCAAACGAACCATTGTTTGTTCAAATAATTCATCTTCGGAAGTTTCTCTCAATCGTTTTGCTGAATTTAAAATTCCACCACCACGAGAAAAAATTTCTTCATATGTTAAGCCATTAATTCTATCAACAAACTCGCCTTCTCTATTACCAGCATATACAATATGAGTATGACTATCTGCATAGCAAGGAAAAACTAATTTTCCATCGCAATCTATAATTTCTAAATCTTTCCAAT
Source organism: Bacteroidota bacterium (assembly GCA_046345275.1). Classification (GTDB taxonomy): domain Bacteria; phylum Bacteroidota; class Bacteroidia; order B-17B0; family Aurantibacillaceae; genus UBA4416. Next base: position 21,525 of record JBKDJY010000129.1, on the reverse strand, counting down.
TTTCAATGCCAGGAAAATCATCCATTTTACCATAATCAACAATGATTCCATCATCAATGGCTAACCAAGCATTTTCAATACATGGCAAAGTTTTCATTTCAATGCCACTCACTTTTAAACAAGAAACGTCTCTTACTTGCACCAAAGATTTTATATTTTTTAAAAGAAGTTTGTTTTTAGCAGGCATACTAATTGAAAATAATAATCGTTAATAAATCATAACCAATAAAAACAAAAGTATATGAAAAATCAAATCATCATCTGGTTATTTGTAACTATCATCAACATCAGTTTGTTTACTCAAAATAAAGGAGATAGAATAAGAGTTATGAAAAATGAAATTGTTATAGATTCAGTTCCTAACAAATGGACTTAAAGCCATAGACAAAAATGATAGCTCAAATCTTTTACAAATAAAGAATACAGACATCAAATGTAATTTTTCAGTTTGCTATCGCTTTTAAAAAATAAGTATATTTGTTTCTATGGCAGGAAGCACGTACGGAACACTTTTTAAGCTTACAACATTTGGTGAAAGTCATGGAGATGCAATTGGTGGAATCATTGACGGCTGTCCTGCAGGTTTAATAATCGATTTAGAATTTGTCAATTCAGAATTACAACGTCGGAAACCAGGTCAATCTCATATTACAACACAAAGAAAAGAAGAAGACATTGTAAAATTCTTATCAGGTATTTTTGAAGGTAAATCAACAGGTCATCCCATTGCATTTATCATTGAAAATACAAATCAAAAATCAAATGATTACGAACACATTAAAAATTCTTATCGTCCCTCTCATGCGGATTTTACCTATCAACAAAAATATGGCATAAGAGATTATAGAGGCGGCGGCCGTTCATCTGCCCGAGAGACGGCTTGCAGAATCGTTGCCGGTGCTATTGCAAAATTAATATTGATCAATTACAAGGTTAGTATTAACGCCTTTGTGAGTCAAGTTGGAGAAATAAAACTAAATAAATCTTACAAAGAATTGGACTTATCTCTTACTGAAAAATCAATTGTACGATGCCCAAATGAAGACATTGCAAACAAAATGATTTCACTCATTGAAGACATTAGAAAACAAGGAGATACCATTGGAGGGATTGTAAGCTGCGTTATTAAAGGAACTCCTGTTGGACTTGGAGAACCTGTGTTTGATAAATTACATGCCGAATTAGGAAAATCAATGCTTAGCATTAATGCTGTTAAAGGCTTTGAATATGGAGAAGGTTTTAACTCTATTCATTTTAAAGGATCAGAATTGAATGACTTATTTATTCAAAAAGATCATGAGAAAACTCAGCCATTAACCAAAACAAACCACAGCGGTGGCATCCAAGGAGGCATTAGTAATGGAGAAGATATTTATTTTAATGTAGCGTTTAAACCTATTGCTACGATCATGCAAGATCAACAAACGATTGATGAAAATGGGAATTTAACTATTATTAAAGGTAAAGGCAGACATGATCCTTGTGTATTGCCACGCGCAGTTCCAATTGTAGAAAGCATGGCTGCAATCGTTTTAGTTGATTTTTTATTGCGTCATAAAACTTCAAAACTTTAATTCAAAAAATTAATATTTATGTTCAGCAAAAAAAACCGACTCATCAGCATTATTATTATTTCGATGGTTTTGGGCAGCATCATCGGATATGGTATTAACAAATCGTTAACTGAAAATAGTCCGAAAATAGAACAATCTTATGTTAAACGACTATCTAAGGGCAACGTAGGCGTTGAAAAAAAACTAGAGAAAATAAAAATTAACATTGAAAAGGATAAATTAAAACAAGCAAAGAAAAAAGTAGCATCTCATTTTTCTATTTTAAGTGATATTTTTTTACGACTTATCAAAATGATTATAGCTCCATTGGTATTATCTATTTTAGTAATGGGTGTTGCTAAGGTTGGAGATTTTAAAACAGTTGGAAGAATTGGAACAAAAACAATTATCTATTTTACTTTTGCTACCCTACTTGCTTTAAGTTTAGGTTTAATTATTGTGAATATATTTGAACCTGGTCATCGCATATTACTTGATTTGCCTGATACAACTGCAAATTCTGGCGTAAAAGCCAATGCGCAAGATGCCGGAAATTTTGTGGCACATGTTGTTCCAGACAGTATTATCAGAGTGATGGCAGAAAATGAAATTTTGCCAATAGTCATTTTCGCTTTGTTTTTTGGAATAGCTGCTGCGAGTATTGGAGAACTAGGGAAACCAATGATTAGAGCCATGGATAGTTTATCGCACATCATGTTTAAAGTTACGAACTTTGTGATGAATTTTGCTCCTATCGGTGTCTTTGGAGCCATAACAGCGGTTGTAATTCAACAAGGCTTAGATGTTTTAAGTGGTTACATTTACCTCATTGCTTGTTTTTTTGGTGGATTATTATTTTTTGTATTTGTCATTTTGTTTGGTATTTGTTTTATTCTTCGAATTAATTTTTTCTCGTTATTATCTCATGTTAAAGAGCCCATTTTATTGGCATTTAGCACTGCAAGTTCAGAAAGTGCCATGCCTAAAACAATTGAACAATTAGAAAAATTCGGGATTAGTAATCGCATCGTATCATTTGTTTTGCCTCTTGGGTATTCATTTAACTTAGATGGTTCCATTATGTACATGACTTTTGCCACAGTTTTTATAGCACAAGCTTATGGTATTGACATGTCGATGGGAGACCAAATACAAATGATGATTATATTATTAATTACCAGCAAAGGAATGGCTGGCGTTCCAAGAGCGTCGTTGGTTGTGATTGCAGGTATGTTAAACATGTTTCATATACCAGGAGAAGGCTTATTATTATTATTAGCCGTGGATCAAATATTAGATATGGGTCGTTCAGCAACTAATGTGATAGGAAATGCTGTTGCAAGCGCCGTAGTTGCTAAATGGGAAGGCGAACAATTAAGACCTAAAATGAATATTTGATTTTAAAGTATTGAATTAACAAAATAAAAAATGAACACAACAGAGATTGGTTATATCAGTAAAACTCATGGATTAAAAGGGCATGTAATTTTAAGGTTAAAAGAATATGTTCAAATTGATGAAGAAAATGTAAAATCGGTATTTATAGAATTAAATGGGTCGCAAGTTCCTTATTTCATTACTGAAATTAAATCAAATCATCATGGCTATATTTTAAAATTAGAAGCCATTGATCACATTGATCATTCAAAAAAAATAATTGCAAAAAAAGCATTTGCTTTACCTGAATTTATTTTAGAAGACGAAGATAATTTTAACGAGTTTGTGGGTTACTCCATTATCGACTCCAAATTGGGAGACATTGGAAAAATTATTGAAGTTGATGAAAAAACAGAAAATATTGTTATTAAAATTACTCATCCTTCAGGAAAAGAAATTATTTTGCCATTTAATAATGATTTCATCATTGAAATAGACGATGATTTGAGAACCATTGAATTTAATGCCCCTGAGGGATTAATAGAAATGTATTTATTATGATTAAACATGAGTTGAGAACTGTTTAATCAGAATGACATTTCATACTTTCACCGATTTATCAAGTTAAATCTTTATTATTAAAGACAGGAAATCAAAAAGTTAAAAGAATTTCTTCTTAATTTTTCTTTATCTTTTTTGTTTATATTTGCTATCACCATTTAATCATTTTTATTATGAAACAATTTTTATCTCAAACAATTTTTGCTGTAATTCTTTTTTTATCTTTTTACAGAATCAATGCGCAATGCCCTACTATTAATCTAACTCCTAGTAATCCAACTTGCCCTTTTTTCTTTGATGGAACAATTACTTCAACAATAACTGGAGGGACACCTCCATATACCTACACATGGTCTCCAGGTGGATCAAGTCAACCAGACCTAATTAAGGTTCCTGCGGGCACATATACTTTATTTGTTGTTGATGCCGTTAACTGCGGTTCTTCAAAAACAGTAACAATTACTGACCCGATTCCAGTAAGTATTACCCCTCCAGGTAGTTATTCAGTTTGTGGTGGTTCTAGCGTTACCATCACAATTACTGCAAATGGCGGAACTGGATCATATAATTATTTTTGGAGTCCCCCTGCTGGATTGAGTTCGACAAGTTCATCTGTTGTTCTTGCAAGCCCTTCTTCTGCTGAAACTTATATTGTTACAGCTACTGATGGTTTAGGTTGTACTGCAACTTATTCAGTCTTTGTTGACTATATAGCTCCACCATTAGTTGATGCTGCTACAAATAATTCTTCCATTTGTAATGGAAGTTCAGCAACAATAAATTCTGCAGGGGCAAATACCTACACGTGGAATCCAGGGAATTTAGTGGGGGATTCTCATAATGTATCTCCTTCTTCAACTACGATCTATACAGTAGTTGGAACAGCTTCCTCAACAGGTTGTAATGCATCTTCAATAGTTGCTATATTTGTTAACCCTTTACCAACATTAACAATAGTTTCAAGTCCAACAGTTTTATGCGAAGGCGGCACAGCAACATTAACAGCAAATGGAGCTTCTGCTTATAACTGGGATCCAGATGAGCTTTCAGGATCCAGCATAACTGTAACTCCAACAATTAGCACAATCTATACCCTAACAGGATTTAGTGCTGAAGATTGTATTAATACAACAACAATTTCTCTTGCGGTTGTTCCATTTCCAACAGTAACCACAAATGCAAGTAACTCAATTTGTGCAGGAGAATCTTATACATTACTTGCTTTTGGAGCAACCACTTATACATGGAATCCAGGAAGTATCGTTGGAAATAGTTTTTCTGTTAGCCCTTTGGTAACGACAGTTTATACAGTTACAGGATCGAATTTAGGCGATTGCTCAAGTTCAAATTCTGTAAGCGTTTCAGTTATTCCTAGCAAAGAAATTAGTGGTGTCCTTACGAATACAGCAGGACCAACTGGTGGCAATGTGATTTTATATAAATATACTGCTGGGCTTAGTCAATGGGATTCGATAACGGCAGCTCCAATTGCTGGAGCTTACGTATTTAGTAATATTAAAAGTGGGCAATACGTTATCAGAGCAATTCCTACCGCAACTAACATTCAAGCGACTTACGCTACGAGTGCCATCAGTTGGAAAAATGCGACTATTATAAATCATGGTTGCATTAACAATACGACTCAAGACATAACTTTAATTCCGCTAGTTTCACTACCGCCTGGGCCAGGCGTATTAACTGGTAAAATTGTAGAAGATGTTGGGTATGTTAAAAAAATAAGCGACGAACAAAAGATTTTGGTTCCTGGAACTCCTATTGGCGGGATTATTGTTAAAGGAGGTAAAAATCCTGGTGGGCAAATGTTTACACAAACCTCTACAGATGCTGCAGGGAATTACACGTTAGCGGGCCTACCAATAAACACTTCATCTGAATCCTATTTTATTTCTGTGGACATTCCAGGCTTAGATACCACTAGCACTTATAATTTATCTCTCAATTCTGGTAATACAACCATTAATGGACTAGATTTTAAAGTTGGTGCTAAGTATATTAACCCCATTGGTAGTGTTACAGGAATTTCTTCTGACAAGAGTGTTGCAGAAAACAAAATTATTTTATTTCCAAATCCAACAAAACAAAATGCATCTATTGAATATGAATTAACGCAATCAGCTTTTGTACGCATTGATTTATATGATATTTTAGGAAACAAAGTTAAAGTGATTAGTGAAAATGCTTTAGAAGAAAAAAATAAACACCAACATTTTATTAATATTGAAAATTTGAGTGCTGGTATTTACCTGGTGAAACTTAAGATTAACAATTCTTACACAACGCTTAAATTGGTCATTAATCCATAAAACAGCAGGTTTTTAATCAAAGCGAAAAGAGCATTGTTGTAAAAGAAAGAAAAACTCGGGCGGTTAAATGGTTGTTCAAAAAACTACACAATCATTAGTTGATTGAATAGTAATACATACACTTTCTGTAACAAATTAATTGTCTTGCATTAATTTTAGATAAAGACATCCATTAGCAAGCAGATGACTTTTTTATTATATTTGGCTTGCAAAATGAATTTTAAAAAAAAAATATTTCCTTTTTTATTCTTATTATTTATAAGCTTTAATTCTTTTTCACAAACCTATAATTTCAAAAACTATAATACGCCTCAAGGTCTTCCTCAATCACAAGTTTTAAGCATATTTCAAGACCACAAAGGCTTTATGTGGTTTGGTACAAACGGTGGTGGTGCAGGAAAATTTGATGGTAATAAATTTACAACAGTTTCCGATAACGACGGACTCATCAGTAATATTGTTTTTTCAATTGTTCAAAATCATAAAAAAGAAATCATATTTGGAACCAGCAAAGGCATCAGCGTTTACAATGGATTTCAATTTAAAAACTATAATGAAAAAAATGGTTTTAAGAATAGCTGGGTTTTTAAAGTGCTGCAAGATGAAGACAAAACTTGGATAGGGACGCAAGAAGGTGTTTATATTTTGCAAGGCGAAAAAATTAAACGTTTTACATTAGATAAAACCTTAGATAAAGCATCGGTTTTTTCAATTATTATTGATTCAAAGAAAAGAATTTGGTTTGGAACCATTAACAATGGTGTAATTTGTTATGACACAAAAAATAATAATTTCACCAATTACGATAATTCTAATGGCTTACAAGGCAATTTGGTATTTTCTTTGGAAGAAAATAAGGCAGGCGAAATACTTTTTGGTACAGTAACTGGAGTAAACATTTTAAGTAACAACCATCAATTAAGAACATGTGATTACATTCCGAGGCAATCTTATGTTGCATTTAGAAGCATGCTGGTTAATTCAAATAATGAACATTGGTATGGCTCTGCGGATATAGGATTATACAGGTATAGAAATAATTATTTAAAGTCATTTAATCTTACAAACGGCTTAACGAATAACTCTATCATGTGTTTGTATGAAGACCGAGAGAACAACGTGTGGGTTGGTACGGATGGCTCAGGAGTATACAAATTTTTAGGAGAGCAATTTACAAGTTACACAAAAAAAGAAGGTTTACCGGACGATTATGTAAATGCAGTCGCGCAAGATAAAAATGGAGCTTATTGGGTAGCACTCAGAAATATTGGATTAGCAAAAATTGAAAATGGAAAAATAACCAATTATAAATTTAACATAGCACAGCAAGATGCGATACCAGACAATGATATTTTAGCGATTCTTCCCTTAGATGATGGAAGATTATTCTTAGGAACTAGAGATGGTTTATGCATCTATGATCAAGGCGTTTTTAAAACAATTAAAGATTTTGGTTTTAGACATAAATATGTTTTATCCTTATTTCAAGATCGAAAAAAAAATATTTGGATAGGAACCAATGATGGTTTGTTTAAATATACAAATGGAATTATTACAGATATAAAGTATGTCAATGCGCTTAAACAATCAGATATTAACTTTCCAATATTTTCGATTGTAGAAGATAAAAATGGCGATATATGGATTGGCACGGAGCATGGGATTATCAAATATTCAAAAAATGAAATTGCAATATTTAATGACAAAAACAACTTCATCAATAAACGAATTCTATCCAGCGTTTTGGATTCAAGAAAAAATTTATGGTTTGGTTCGGAAGAAGGTTTGTTTCATTACGATTACCATTCCTTCACTAAAATTTCTCAAAATAATGGATTATCCTCTAATGCCAACAATTTTCTGCAACTCGATAACCAAGATAGATTAATTATTGGTTTAAATACAGGTATCGATATGTTAGACCTCAATGAATTTTATAATCACAGAATTAAAGTCACACATTTTGGTAAAGATGATGGATTGCTCAACTTAGAATCAAATAGTAACGCAAGCTTTAAAGATAAAAATGGCAGAATTTTAATTGGAACCATCAGTGGTTTGGAAATTTATAATCCAAAATTTGACAAAAAAAACAGCAAAGAACCCATTACAAATATCAACTCTGTAAAATTATTTTTCGGACAAGAAGACGTTTTAAAATATTCAAATGGCAACGACTCTCTATCTTTGCTTCCAAGAAAACTTAAATTACCTTTTAATAAAAATCACCTTACCTTTCAATTTATCGGCATTAGTTTAACTGCCCCAGAAAAAGTCATGTACCAATATAAATTGGAAGGCCTTGATGATGATTGGACACCCCCCACTGCTAAAACAGAAGCCACATACTCTTCCTTACCTCCTGGCAATTATAAATTTTTACTAAAAGCCATGAATAATGATGGCGTGTGGAATTCAGAACCTGTCAGTTATGAATTTACCATTTCACCACCTTGGTATAACACCTGGTGGTTTTATTTTATATGTGTGATGGTTTTAATGAGTGGCATTTGGCTATACAATTTTTATCATACAAAAAAACTCATTGCAGATAAACAAAATTTAGAGCGGTTAGTCAATGAAAGAACGCTTGAGTTAAGAAAAGAAAAAGAAAAAGTTGAATTAATTAACAAAGAAGTTATTGAACAAAAGTCAGTCATTGAACACCATAATGTAGAAATTATAGACAGCATCAAATATGCAAAAAACATTCAAGAAGCTTTATTGCCAAGCTTAAGCGAAGTAAAAAATTTATTTAAAAATTGCTTTGTACTTTATATGCCTAAAGACATTGTGAGTGGTGATTTTTATTGGTTTGCGCAAAATGAAAATACCCGTTTTATAGCAGCGGTTGATTGCACAGGACATGGCGTGCCAGGAGCCTTTATGAGTATTGTAGGAAACACCATCTTAAACGAAATTGTGAATGAGAAAAAAATAAAAGCACCCGGAGATATTTTATTAGAATTACACAAAGGCGTGAAAATAGCTTTAAACCAAAACACCAAAGAGTTTGAAAGAAGAGACGGGATGGATATTGCCTTATGTGCATTTAATACCAATTCTTACGAAATTCAATATGCTGGCGCAAACAGGCCTTTATGGATATATAGAAAAAATAAAAATTACGAATTAGAAATTATAAAAGCTACCAAATTCCCGATAGGTGGGCTAGAATTAGAGGAGAATAGACTTTACCAAAACCATGTTGTTAAAGTCAATGAAGGAGATTGCGTCTACTTGTTTAGTGACGGTTTCGCTGATCAATTTGGTGGACCGAAAGGAAAAAAATTCATGCTCACTAATTTGCAAAAAATATTATTGGAAAACCTTATTAATCCAATGGAACTTCAAAAACAAAATCTAACAAAGGCTTTCTTTGACTGGAAGTTAGATGCTGAACAAATTGATGATGTTTTAGTCATCGGTATTAGAATATAGTAGAGAGAGAGCTCCAGTAAAATTTTTTTAACTTATTTTTGTTTAATTATTTGGAGCACCCTTCAATATCCAATTTTCTATTCCTTTTATCTCGCAATTACTCAATTTAGCAGAGGGTGGCATCAATGAATAGCCTCCCGTTCCGTTTAAACTTCCTTTAAGAGCCCCACTTAATGCTTTAACTTTTAAACTATTATAATCAAGTAAATAACCATTTGCACTGGTAGAGCTATGGCAACCACTACAGTTATTATCTATGATGACTTTTACTTTAGCGCTGTAAGTAAATACAACAGTATCGCAATTGGGATTATTTGTTGTTGGATTAGTTGTATTTTCAGTTTCAGGCGATTTAAACTTTTTCTTTGTACAACTATATACTAAAATTGACACAGCTGTAAAAATAAGAAGTGTACTAAAGTTTAAGGTCTTGTTTTTTAATAAATTCATCATCAGTAAGTGTTTTTAAAAAGTTAATTAAATCTGTTTGTTGTTGTGTTGTTAAAAATAACGGTTTTATTTTCGGAGATTTATTTGAGTGTGCTTGCCCACCGTTGTTATAATGTTCAATGACTTGAGTTAAAGTTTTAAAACTACCGTCGTGCATATAAGGGGCTGTTAATGCTATATTGCGTAAGGTTGGAACTTTAAACTTTGCAAGGTCCTGAATGTAACCTGTCACTTTATATCTGCCTTGGTCTGGATAGTTTACATACAAACCATTGTTTTCAAAACCAGCATTTGTAAAATTAAAACCTGAATGACAGGTATTACAACCAATTGTAGGGTTTGTAAAAAGTTGAAACCCACTTAACTCACTAGCTGTAAATGCCGATAAGTTGTTTTTATAAAAGTAATCATCATACTTTGAATTACCAGAAATGAAAGCCCTTTCGAAACATGCTAAAGCCTTTGTGTAATTATTTAAGGTCGCGTTTTCATTAAATGCTTCATTAAATAATTGTTTATAATTGCTATTATTATTTAAACGCAACAACAAACTATCATAAGGCAAATCAAATTCTTTATGATTATCTAATGGAGCTAAGGCTTGTAATTCTAAAGTAGGTACTCCACCATCCCAAAAAAAATTACTGTTATATCCAATATTTGTAAGTGTTGGCGAATTTCGTTCGCCTAACTGCCCAGCAGTACCTATACTAAACTGCACACTATCGCTAAAAGCCAAATTCTGAAAATGACAAGAACCACAAGAAATAGAATTGTCTTTTGATAATAGTTTATCAAAAAATAATTTTTTACCTAATTCAAATTTACGCTTAGTTGGTTTATTGTCGCTAGGATAATTGAGTGCAGGGAAATACGATGGAGTATTATAAATATAACTATCATCTGCATCAATTGGCAATTCAGGATTAGGCTTATCCTTACTATCTTTCTTACAAGACATGAAAGGCAAAACACTTACAAGTAATATGATATAAAAGTAATTTCTCATTCTTTAAAAGGCTCTGCAATTTATTTTGCAGAGCCTATAACAATTAAATTTTAACTATTTTTTTTGAATAGTTATAGTTAACACTTTGAATGGTTATAATATAATTTCCAGTTTTAAAATCAGATAAATTTAGAATACAAGATTTAGCATTTGGATTTACAAGTTGTTTTAAAACCATTTTACCACTAATATCAGTAACATAAATAGTTGCTTGCTCTATGTTGGTAGGCACTGTTACAGTTACATTGTCACTTGTTATAGTTGGGTAGACTAAAACTTTTTCCGTATTCAAATATTCATTAATTCCAACCGCATTTACATTTGGGTACGCAATTGATGATGAATCCGCATTTTTATTTATTCTATACACGTTATCTCCTAAAGAGGAACCACTTGCATTTGCACAAACGGCCGTTAAATAAAAACGAATTTCCTGATTTTTCACTGGTGGTGCAGTCCATTGAAGTGTCCACTGATTATCAGAACTTCCATGTGCTACAGATGTTGTTTTATGAGTAGCATAATAGTTACTATCAACTTTTGCAAAAAATGCATTTCTTAAAACTGATTTGTTTATCGCAACATCTGCATTTATGGCAGTTAGCGTTCCTCTTGTAACACTATCAATTTTACCCCAAGCAGTTAATTGGAATCCAAATGCTAGTTTACTTGGCGCTGTTGTAGTTACTGTTAAATTATATGTAGCACTCGGAATCCATCCAGTTAAAGGAATATCACTTCGTACATCAACATAAGCTTGCGTAAAATCATTTAAAGGTTTACCTGTATGGCAGTTAGTGCTATTACAGCCTTGGTAAGATGCAACAATAGATCCCTTTAAAGGAGCGCCAGTGCTATCACCAAATCCACCCGACATAAATTTAATTCCAAAACTCATTGTAAAAAGTCCTACAATGGTCAATAAAATAATGTTCTTTTTCATGACTTTTTTAATTTGAATTTGTAAATGAATTTAATTCTAAGGCCTGTTGGATATTCCCTCTTATAATATTAGCCGATGAGCCACCATGAACTTGCTGGTAACTAATATTTGGATCAGTACTAATGAATGAATAATTAGTTCCATCCGTATTTCTTAACATGGCCATTAAATTGTATGTAAACTTTATTTGAGTTACTTTGTCTTTTTCTACTTTTATTTTAGGTAAAGAAGGTGCTAAAATCAAGCTTCTAAAATTAAAAGAACAACTTTTATCAGCCCCAATTGATAAATGAATACCATTAAATCCAGTTAAACTAGTACTTGTTCCGTTTACAACTAAAAATTTGTATCCACTATTCCAACTCCAATACATGCCATTTGATGCATTTAAAGGGTATGGATTTGTAGTCATGCTTGCTAAATTGTAATCACTTGGAACTTCCATTTTAAAACGTATGTCTGAGTATTCTCCTACCACTCCTTTAAAACGAATTTTATAACTATTTAATCCGTGACCATTATTATAATTTGGACTGGTAAAGTTGGCTAAATAAATGCCAGATTGTTCTTGATCGCCCGGAAAAGAAATTGCTTTTTTTTCTTTAGAATCTTCTGTTGCCAATCCAATACTGCTCACGAAAAATTTAAAATCAGAAATTTTAAAGTTTTCGCCAGCTGGTGTGGTAAAATCAGTATTTAAAAAGTAAGGTACGCCGTCTAAAGTAGGTTCAAAAATTAATTCTACGGTTCCTGTTTCAGGATTTGCAGGCGCTTTATCAACGTAAACAATTTTTTCTTCTATTTTAATTACTTCTTTTTTCTTACAGCCTATCGCCGTTATCATGAGTGCTAAAGCACCTACAAGTGTTATATTTATTTTCATTTTTTTATGATTAAATTATGAATACTATATCCAACGAGTGGAATTTTTAATTAAGTCGTTTTTTGTTTTTTCGGCTATGCCGTTTGGGTCGCTACCTGCTGTTAACTTACCTTCTGATTGCAGTTTAAGAATAAAAGAATACAATTTAATGTAAGCAAATTCTTTTAGCAATCTAAAAAATAAATAAAAAGCTACAGATACCAAAACAATTTCTGTTTTTGTCATTGACTGATTATTTTAAAAGTTAGAAATTTACAACTGAAAAGCTGCAAAATTTGTCTATAATCTCCTTAGATAAAATAGAAAAATAATAATTATAAAATAAATTGAGGGGGATGAAATATATCAGTAAGATAGTTGCTTGAATAAGCATGTAAAGAAAAAATCAAGGGGTTATCAAAAAGTCCGTTATTTGTATAAACTGAGATGTTAAGCTTTGAAATCTCTTGATGAAACAATAATTGAGTTTCTTTAACTTTAAGATCGGGAAACTTTTGTTCTTTTTTTTCGTTTTCTTTTAATTTTTCTCCTAAGTAACATTGACCCTTACAAGTAGGTATTTTATCAAAACGATTAATACATAGGTTTTCAGAAATATAATCTCTATTAATAAAAAAGGAGTATAGTATAAATAAATTAGATGTGCATTGAAACACAAATACACCTAAAAAAAATATGACAACGAATTTTTTCAAATCCCTGCAAATATATAGTAATTTTATTCTTTTAACAATATCCGAATATCATTTATTAATCTATTTGTTTCTAAATCGTTTGTGCCATCATAAACACCCCTGATGTGCTTTTGTTTATCAATCAACAATAAGCCGCCACTATGCACAAATCCACCCTCTGCCAAACTATCTTTATAAGCATTTGAAAAATAACTGTGTTCTGCCAAAAAACAGATGCTATCCCTATTACCCGTTACGAAATGCCATTTTTCGGAACTCACACCAATACTTTTGGTGTATTTTTTCAAAGAACTGATTCTGTCTCTTTCTGGTTCAATGGTATGAGATATGAAAAGAACAGTATCATTATTAATAAACTCATTATAAACCTTTAGCATTTCAGTATTCATTTTTGGACAAATGCTTGGGCATGATAAAAAAATAAAATCAGCAACATATATTTTATTATGGAATGTTGAATTATTTACGATGCTACTATCTTGATTTAAAAATGAAAAACTTTTTACAGTAGGTGGCAAAGTGTCAATACCCCTTATAATTGGTTCTCCTAAATAGGGTAAGTGTAATTCTGATTTTTTATTTATTGTGTTACAGGAGAATAAATATGAAAAAAACAAAAAAAGTAAATATTTATTAATTTTAATCAGAGTTTTAATCTAAGATTTAATAGAGTTTTTTGAAGGGAATAGATTCAAAATTTTTACGGTATTAAAAATACGTTTAAATATTTTCACTATAAAATATTTATGTAAATAGTTTAGTTTTGAAAATAATGTCTTTATCAATTTGTAAAAAAAGACTATTAAATCTACTGATGTAAAATTTATTATATTTGTTCTATACGCATGTTCACAAAGCCACATATATTACTTATAGTTGCGTGGTGCTTTGATCAACATCGGATAAAAGAAAATATTTTTAATTTAATTTCTAAAAAAGCAATTTCTTTGAAGAATACCTTGATGGAGTTGCTTTCATGTTCTCAAGGCAAATTAAAAGAAGCACTAAACCGCCTTACAGCAATTTTATTAATAAAAAGAGATGATATTTACCTTTTTATAATTATACGTAAATGCTAAGAAATATTGTATCAACTTTATTCACAAAAAGTTTTGTAGCCATTGTTAATTTAGCTATTCTACTCGTTTCTTCCAAACAATTAGGAGTTGCTGTTCGTGGAGAAGTCAGTTTATTGATTTTAAATATCGCCATTATTCAGGCTATTAATGAAATATACACAGGTTATGCTTTGGTGCATTTTATTCCAAAATTTTCTTTAAGTAAAGTATACCAAAATGGCTTACTGTTTTCTTTTGTTTGTATTACGATAAGCTATTTTATACAATCCCTATTTTCGAGAAATGTTGAAGGGCAATTAATTCATATAACTATTTTATCGCTCATTATTATTGCACATTCTTTCCACGGTGTGATTATTTTGGCAAAAGAAAAGATAAAACTCTATAATTTTTTAAATTTTTACCAACCTACGGTCTTATTAGTAGTCCTTCTAATAGGCATTTTTGCTTTTGATAATAAAACGTCTTCATGTTATGTTTATGGGTTATATATTTCGTTTTGCAGTTCTTTAATAATATCAAGCGTAACAATATTTATTATTTTAAAAGTAAATAAAAACAATAAACTTATTTTTAATGGCCTTGCCATTTTAAAGAATGGGTTTTATAATCAATTAGCAGGCTTATCACACATGTTAAGTAATCGCTACAATTTTTATTTACTAGCTAGTAACGCCATGGTTGGTGTATATTCAACATCAACAACCCTTATAGAATCTCTTTTAATAATAAGTAGCAGTGCGTCAACGATTGTATTAACACAAATTGCAAATCGAAAGGATGAAAATCAAGCAAGGGTTATTTTTTTATTATCAAAAATTTGTTTTTTATTAAGCTCTGTAGCAATTTTATTTTTATTGATCATTCCATCGTCCTTCTTTATATTTTTATTGGGGAATGATTATTTATTAACAAAGTCAATCATGTTGGCTTTAGCGCCAGGCGTATTGTTTATTAGTTTTTCAACCATAGTAAGTCATTATTTTTCGGGTTTGGGTAAACAACGTTTGATTGCATTAGCAAATTTTTCTGGCTTATCTACTACCATTATAACGAGTTACTTTTTAATACATAAATATGAGGTTTTTGGAGCTTGCTACTCAACCTGTTTATCATACTTTGTATCGTCATTTTTTTTAGTCATTGTGTTTATGAAAGAGAATAAACTTTCATGGCGGTCTTTATTTAATATTGAAAAAGATTTAAGTTTATTAAGAGCAATAAAATAAAAACGCAAATGAAAATTTATTTCATTTGCGTTTTATAAATTAAAAAAAATAAAAAAATAGTTATTTCAGATTGTTCTTTTATTCAGAATCTATGTGTAAAGAAACAATTAAGAGTTGCTATGAGTCGTTGTTCCTCTCGAATGATTTGAATCTTCTAATGTTACAGGTTCTACGATGTCATAAGGCCTTTTCCCAAATATCTCTTCCAAATCTTCTTTAAATATCACTTCTTTTTCCAGCAATTTTTCTGCTAGTAATGTGAGTTTATCTTTGTTTGTATTTAAAATTGCCTTTGTTCGAACATAAGCGACATCAATCATTTTTTTAACCTCTTCGTCAATAATTCTGGCGGTATTTTCACTATAAGGTTTATTAAAGTTATATTCACTTTGCCCAGTACTATCATAATAACTTACATTTCCAATTTTCTCATTTAATCCATAATACACAATGCATGCATAAGCTTGGCGAGTGATTTTTTCCAAATCACTCAAAGCCCCAGTAGATATTTTTCCGAAAATAATTTCTTCAGCCGCTCGACCACCTAATGCAGCGCACATTTCATCAATGATTTGTTCAGTTGTAGTGATTTGTCTTTCTTCAGGTAAATACCAAGCTGCGCCTAAAGAACGGCCACGAGGCACGATGGTAACCTTAATTAATGGAGAAGCATGCTCACACATCCAGCTAACGGTCGCATGACCTGCTTCATGAAAGGCTATAACGCGTTTTTCATTCGGTGTAATAATTTTATTCTTCTTTTCTAATCCTGCAATAATTCTATCAACTGCATCTAAAAAATCTTGCTTGGTCACTTGATTTTTATTTGCTCTTGCAGCAATTAAAGCTGCTTCATTACAAATATTAGCAATGTCAGCACCACTAAAACCTGGCGTTTGCTTTGCTAAGAAATCAATATCGACACTTATATCAATTTTAATTTTCTTTAAATGAACTTTAAATATTTCTTTTCGTTCATTTACATCAGGCATATCTACATATATTTGTCTATCAAAACGCCCTGCTCGCATCAATGCTCTATCTAAAATATCTGCGCGGTTGGTAGCTGCTAAAATAATAACTCCACTGTTTGTTCCAAACCCATCCATTTCGGTTAAAAGTTGATTGAGTGTATTTTCTCTTTCATCATTTCCTCCTGCAGCTGCGTTTTTTCCACGGGCTCTTCCAATAGCGTCGATTTCATCAATAAAAATAATACACGGTGCTTTTTCTTTTGCTTGTTTAAATAAATCACGCACACGCGATGCACCAACACCAACAAACATTTCTACAAAATCAGAACCAGATAATGAAAAGAAAGGAACTTTCGCTTCGCCAGCGACAGCCTTTGCTAATAATGTTTTTCCTGTACCCGGAGGACCAACTAATAATGCGCCTTTTGGTATTTTAGCACCTAAGTCTGTATACTTTTTTGGATTCTTCAAGAAATCCACGATTTCCATCACTTCTACCTTTGCCCCATCAAGGCCAGCCACATCATTGAATGTGATATTAATATTTTGATTTTTATCAAAAAGTACAGCTTTTGATTTTCCAATATTGAAAATTTGACCAGCTCCACCGCCAGCTCCACCGCCCATTCTTCTCATCATCACAATCCATAGGACAATCATAATAATGATAGGGAACATCCATCCCATGTATTCGGTCCAGTCTTTTCGTTCTTCTCCTGATGGAGAAACTCTTAAATATTGAGGAATGTTGGCAGCAGTTTGGATATTTCTAACCTGCTCAATAAAGTCTTTTTTATCGGCTATTGAAATGGTAAAATGAGGACCTTTTTTAGCGGTTTCAGCTGGAAATTTAGAGACTAAGTTTTTATTTTTATCAATTATTTTATAACGATCTAATTTTAAACTGTCAGGATTAATTGTTATTTCAGCTATTTTATCATTGACAATAACTATTTTTCTAACATCGCCTTTTGCAAGCATGTTTTGCTCAAAATCGCTTTGGTCAACTGGATAAACTCTTCCCTCAAATTCTTGCCCCATAAAAACAAAAGCAAGTAAGCCCACAATGACTAAACCATAAATCCAATAGAAACTATTTCCTCCATTGTTGTTTTGTTCTCCAAAAGGGTTTTGTGGTTTTTTTCCAAAACGCTCCTTCATTTTTTCAAATTGTTTCTTTCTTTCTTCATCTTGTGAATTAGACTTGGTAGGTTCTTGATTAGATTTATTTTCCACTTCTGTTGTTTCTTTTTTATCACTCATTTTTTCTTTTTTTAATTGCCTTCATTGGCATTTTGATATTTTTTAGTTTATCTAAATCACTTTAAATTTTTTAATGATCAATTTGACTGATGATTCCGTCAGCCCAAAGACCTTCAATGTTGTAGTATTCACGGGTTTCTCTTAAAAAAACGTGAGCAACAATATTTACATAATCGATTAATACCCATTCGGAATTTTGTCGACCCTCACTGCGGTATGGTTTTTCCTTTGTTACTTTTAAAACATTTTCCTCTAGTTCATTGGAAATGGCGTTTACATGGGTATTGCTATCTGCATCACAGATTACAAAAAAATCTGTAACGCGATGTTCTAAAGCAGAAATATTTATGACCGTAATATTTTTTGCTTTTTTATTCTTCATTCCTTCTATGATAGCGTCAAGCAAGTTGTCTGTTTGTGCCTTTGTCGCATTCTTTTTAGGACGACGGGTAACGTTGCCCGTTTTCTTTTTTTGTTCAGTGTTAGCTATCCGATTAGCTTCTTTTTGTTCAAGTTGTTTATCGCTTAAAGGAATTTTTTTTATAATTGATTTCTTGGTAACACTTTTTTTAAGGGGTCTTTTTTTTGGTTCTACTTTTTTAGTAGCTACTTTCTTATTTTTTTTTATCGCCATTTCTTTTTATTGCTTGTGCTAATCTCTTTTTTATTTTTACATTGCGTGTAAGCAACAAATTTAAACTTTTTGAGCTAATGAACACTTTGTTTATGGGAAAGAATATGCTTTTTTTACCCGAGGTAGATAGTACCAATACCTATGCCATGGACTTGTTAAGGAATGTTAATGTGCTCGAAGGAACAATTATTTATACCCATAATCAAACAGAAGGTAAAGGGCAAAGAGGAAGTGTGTGGTTGTCAGAAGCCTCTAAAAATATGACACTTTCAGCCATATTGCTACCTAAATTTTTAACCATAAATCAATCATTTTACTTAAGTAAAATTGCCGCCATAGCCTCGTATGACTTATTGGCCGAAATACTAAACCCTAGCCAATATGGCATAAAAATAAAATGGCCAAATGACATATTGGTAAATAAAAAAAAAATTGCTGGGATTTTAATTGAAAATAATTTTAATGGAGATCATATTTTACAAACAATTATTGGAATTGGTCTGAATGTAAATCAGGAATATTTTTTCGAATTAAATAGCACTGCCACTTCAATTAAAATTGAAAGCGGTAACGACTATGAGATACAAGACATCATAGAATTATTTTGTTCTAAACTTGAAAAATGGTATTTAAAATTAAAAGAAAATAAATTTGAGTTCATACAGTCCACTTACATGGCTCATTTATATGGCATTTTTCAAGTGAAGAAATTTGAAGATCATGCTGGCCATCCTTTTCTAGCAGAAATAGTTAATGTTGAAGAAAATGGGAAATTAACTTTAAAAGATTTAAATAACCAATTAGCCAGTTATGATATCAAAGAAATAAAATTGACTTTGTAATGCTTTTGACGAGAGTTTTAGAATTAATTCCTTGAGAATCTTCAGGTTCAATTTTGTAATTGAAAAATTACAAATTATCTAATTCTGTTTTTAATTTTTTCGTTAAACTATTTATAATTAAGTTGTAGCTATCATCAATCCAACCATAGATGATTTTATCAGCAACAAACCCATCACAAATAATTGTATTCCAATGTTTTTTATTCATATGATAGCCTGGAATGACGCATGGAAAATCTGCACGAAGCGCTAATGCTTTTTCTGGTAAACATTTTACATTAAACTGAAGTGGTCCATTATGATCTATGCTAGTCAATAAAAATAATTTCCCCATTACTTTATAGACCAATGTTTCTGGCCCGAAAGGGAAATCTTCTTCTACACCTTTTTTTTGCAAACAATAATTGCGGATGTCTTCCAAAAACATTTTAAAAAATTATTTTTCCAATGATTCTTTTACGAGTTGGAAAATACTTTTCATTTGTGACCTTCATTTAATTGCTATTAATGGTTGGCTTACAGTTTCAATAAACAGTATACTTTCCTTTTCTTGATAATTAGTAGCCGAAGAGTATACCCATTCATGTGGATATTTTACAAAACTGACCTCAACAGGGTTATTATGTATATAATTTATTTTATCCCAAACAAATTTTTCGTTATAGAGTTCGATTGCATGGTTTCCATCTTGCCAAAATTTATAGTCAATATTTTTTGCATGCTTAGCACCTTCATTTTTAAAAAAACTCAACATCCATTCCCTTCTGCTTTCGGGTTCTGTTTGTATTAGCGAAATAATTTTTCGAGATGTGAATTTTTTAAAATCTCTAATAGTGTCTTTTAGCGGAAAAGGTTCATTAGTATTGGCTATTAAATGTATATGGTTACTCATTATTACATATGCAAATACGATTAAGCCTTTTTCTTTTTGGCAATATCTTAACGAGTCTAATATTGCATCTCTATGGTTTTTGCGTGTAAATACATCTATCCAACCAACAATTGTTAGGGTTAAAAAATAAGCTCTATCGGTTTTAATATTTTGTTTTTGACCATGTATCATTAGATACAAATATAAAAATTAAATTATTTTACTTGTTACAATAAACCGCAGGATTACCTGCCCACCTTTGCTTGTGCTCAAAATCCAGCGGAGCGGGTAAAACAACTTTTGTAATTACAGGTGTTGCGTTTGCTAGGTTGGCAAACCAAGTGATGAGAAGGAATAATATTTGAAGGAGGAGTTTCAATATTTATCTATATTACTCTTGTCGGGCTACCTCTTTTTTCTGCTGCTAAAATGACCTCATAAGCATATTCCCCAGATTCCATGGCCTTTTTAGCTTCTTCAATTGTTATTTCATTTTCTACTATCCAACTTGCAGCTTGACCATTATCATATTGAATGTAAATTTTAGAGTCTCTTTCTAAAATTTTACAACCAAAATTTTCTGCTATTACTTTTTCCATATTTCTATATTAAAAAACTGTTTGTTTTGTATATGTACCTAGCTGAATTTGATCAACTGTAGCTTCTATTATACCGCCAGACGTTTTTCCTCCAGGAATCCAAAATTCATTTGCTCCAGGTTCATTTCCCGAAGGCATTCTAAGTCCTGAAGGATTATTTACATCAATTCTATAAGGTTTTGTGCCTAAATCTCCTCTATTAAGTCCTAATAAATCTTCAAGTTTATTTACGTCTCCACCTGCTTGTTGTATTAAGGCGTCAGCTTTTGCTTTTGGGAGTACAAATGTGCCTCCGGGTGTAAGTATACCATTGAAAGCATTAATAAACGTACTGTCTCTACTTTGCTGAACATCTTGACACATTTGTTGTAGGGAGTTTATTAAAGCCGTGGTATCTTTGCTATTATTAAAATTGGTAAATACTTTATTTAATGAGTCCTGTATAACTTCCCAATCTTTTATCCAATTTTTAATTCCTTTAGTAACGGCATAAAAATTACCAGATAACACGGTTTGGTTATCATCCACAAATACATTATTAAAAGTAACGTTGATTATGCTTCCAAACATAGGCACAAACACCTTGCCTGTGCCGCTAAAATAGCCAGCACCGCCTTGTATAGAAATTTCGTTAAGCTTATTGATATTATAATAAGTGTATAACAAAATCTATTTTTTATTTTTTTTCAAAATATATTTTACCATTATATCATCTGGGAATTTTTCATCCACTAAGAACACATATTGTAAATCTTTATCAGCGTCAGCCGTAAATACTATTTTTCCTTTGGCAGTAGT
>JBKDJY010000128.1:0-7693 GCA_046345275.1 Bacteroidota bacterium | reverse complement strand
ATTTTGCTCCTGCATTGTTTTTTTTATTCGTGTTCAGTAATTTATTTTCTAATGTTTCACGAAACATTTCAAAATCTATAACGTTGCTTATCATCTCTAATGGATTTCCAATTTCTGATAAAAGCTCTAAAGAATTTTGTTAGTAAAATAATGTCTTCTTGCCGTGTGTTTTGTACCGGTTTATTTTCATCTTTAATGTATTAATTTACACTACAAATATAATATTAACTATTTGATAATCAAATAGTTAATAAGTTAATTTATTAACAAGTTTATCAACAGTTTGATTTATAGAACTCCCCTTTAAATAACCTTTGGTGGGTTAAGACAGGTGATGCTTCGTAAGCCCGCCTGGGTCTATTCGCCAAACGAAACAAAAAATATTACTATTACTGGCAACGCTTGTTTTTCTGTCTTGTAAAAAAGAACAAGATACAGTAAGTGTGCATGATATTAAAGGGATGGTATTTAATAATTGTACAGATAGTGGGCTAGCTAAAGTAACCGTATTTTTAAAAGATGGGCAAGGTTTAAATTTAATTATGATGAGGTAGATATGTTTATTAAAGCAAAAAACACAACAATGGGATAGTTATGTTTTTTCGTCAGCCTGAACCCCCTATAAAGATTAAAAAACTGGAACAAAAAAATAAAAAACAAAGCGGAAAATCCTTTTTAAACCAAAATTTAATCCATAAAAATTACTAGAAATGTCACAAATTAAAACCTTACGGATTTAAGGTTTCTCAAAAGCCTTTGTTTTCAAAAAACAGCATTGGTATAAGGATTTGCAACTCAAAAATTGTAAATTAGCTCTTTCAAAAAAATAAATACTTATTCAATTGACGTTCAACGATTTTAATTTTGACAATTCATTACTTGATGGCCTCCAAGGCATGGGCTTTAAGCAGCCTACGCCCATTCAACAAGAAACGATTCCGGTTATTCAATCAGGCAAAGATTTAATTGCATGCGCTCAAACTGGAACTGGGAAAACGGCAGCCTTTGTGCTACCCGTTTTAGATAAAATCATAAAAACTAATAAACGTTTTTTGAATACATTGATAATTGCGCCAACGCGTGAACTTGTCTTGCAAATCGATCAACAAATTGAGGGTATAGCTTATTTTTGTGGGGTAAGTTCAATTCCAATTTATGGTGGAGGTGATGGCGTGGTTTGGGAACGACAAGCTAAAGCATTGCGTGAAGGCGTAGATATTGTAATTGCAACGCCTGGCAGATTAATTGCTTTATTGCAACAGGGTAATGTGAAGTTTGAAACAATCGAACATTTAATTTTAGATGAAGCTGATCGGATGCTGGATATGGGGTTTGCGGATGATATTAAAACCATTTTAAAATACATTCCAGAAAAAAGACAAACCATTATGTTTTCGGCAACGATGGCTCCCAAAATTAGAAGTTTGGCAAAAGCGCTTTTAAACGAGCCAGTGCAAATAAACATAGCTATCTCTAAACCTGCTGCTGGCATAGTTCAACAGGCTTATGTCGTTTACGAAAGTCAAAAAGAAAATTTATTAAAAGAAATTCTGAAAAATGAAGATTATAATTCTATCATCGTTTTTTCTTCAACCAAAGAAAAAGTAAAAGCCTTGTATCAAACATTAAGTAAATTAAAATATTCGGTTAAAGGTTTTTCTTCTGATTTAGAACAAAGTGAACGTGAAGAGATCATGCGAGATTTTAAAGCCAAACGTTTACGCATATTAATTGGCACGGATATTTTATCTCGAGGCATTGATGTTGATGGCATTTCTTTGGTTGTAAATTATGATGCACCAACAGATCCAGAAGATTATATCCATCGCATTGGAAGAACTGCACGTGCCGAAAAAGCTGGCTTAGCAATCACTTTTATCAATGAAAAAGATCAACCTCGTTTTGCTTCCATTGAAGCATTAATGGGAATGGATGTTACTAAAATTGAAATTCCAGAAGCATTTGGCAAAGGTCCTGAATATAATCCAGAAGCCAATAAAAAGAAATTTGACAAATCAAAAAACTTTGATAGAAAAGATTCAGGGCATCAATCAAGAAATAAACCGAGGCATTATAAGCCAAGTAAATAATTTTTTCTTATAAATTTTGTTGGTTCATTCAGTCTATTTTTAAATCATTTGGTTCGAGTAGTTCCATTTTTAAAATTTCTTCCAAACTATTACAACTGATCCAAAAAAAGAGATATGAAGAAAACATAGTTTACAACGATTAACAATCTAATTGTTCAAAAAATGAAAAATTGACTCAAATAAAAATCAATTTCTGAAGTATTTTTGACTGGTATGAGTCTTAAAAAAAATGAAATGAATCTTAAAGAAGTAATTGCTTTAATTACTTTGCTCGATGATCCTGACGACGGAATTTATTCAGAGGTCAAAAATAGGTTTATTATTCTTGGTCCACCTGCCATCCCGCATTTAGAGACTGCTTGGGAAAATAGCTTTGATGCGCTCATGCAAAAACGGATTGAAGGAATTATCCATACCATCCAATTTAAATCTTTGCAAAATGCTTTAAAACATTGGGCTGAAAATGAACAAGACGATTTGTTTAAGGGTTGTGCAATTATTGCTAGGTATCAATATCCAGATTTAGATGAGAACAAATTAAAGAAGCAATTAAACCAAATTAAGCAAGACGTTTGGCTAGAATTACATGAGGATTTAACGGCGGTAGAAAAAGTTAAAATAATTAATCACATTATTTTTGAAGTACATCAATTTGGAGGAAACATTACCAACTACCATGCTCCTCAAAACTCATTTATAAATGTGGTATTGGAAACTAAAAAAGGAAATCCTGTGATGCTAAGTGTAATATACGCTTTAGTTTGCAAGGAACTTGGTATTCCTGTTTATGGTATAAATCTTCCGCAACATTTTGTGTTAGCCTACGTTAATGATTTTGCAAACTTAATTGATCCATCTGATAAAACTTTGTCTGACAATATTTTATTTTACGTTAATCCTTTCAGCAAGGGCTTAATTTTTAATAAAGATGACATTGAGCAATTTATCAAACAACTTAATCTTGAGCCAGAAATTAAACATTTTTTACCCTGCTCAAATCTTGATATTATAAAACGTATTTTAAATAATTTAATTCATTCTTTCGATAAATTGGGCTATTCCGAAAAAGTAAATGAATTAAAAAAGTTAGAAGAACAATTATAATTTGAGTATTAAAAAATAAAAATCCCAAGTTTCGTTTGAACTTAGGATTTCTAAAAAATTATTTTTTATTCTCTACAAAATCAGCATTGCATCTCCATAAGAATAGAAACGGTATTTTTCTTTAATGGCTTCTTTATAGGCTTTCATAATCAAATCATAACCACCAAATGCTGCAACTTGCATGAGCAAAGTAGATTCAGGCATATGGAAATTTGTAATCATGCAATTGGCTACTGAAAAATCATAGGGTGGAAAAATAAATTTATTGGTCCAGCCAGTATAAGGATTTACATGGCCAGTTGTGGATACTGATGATTCCAATGTTTTCATTACAGTTGTTCCAACTGCGCAAATCTTTTTCTTATTATCTTTTCCTTTATTAATTATTTTACAATTTTCAGCGGTAATAAGCGCATCTTCGCTATCCATTTTGTGTTTGGTTAAATCTTCAACTTCAACCATTCTAAAAGTTCCCAAGCCAATGTGCAAAGTAATATTTGCATATTCGACGCCTTTAATTTCTAAACGTTTTAACAATTCGCGACTAAAGTGAAGGCCCGCAGTTGGCGCAGCAACAGCGCCTTCATTTTTAGCATATACCGTTTGATAACGATCCAAGTCACTTTCCTCAACGGCTCTTTTAATATATTTAGGTAAAGGTGTTTCTCCTAATTCGTATAACGCTTTTCTAAAATCTTCGTAAGGGCCATCAAATAAAAAACGAAGTGTTCTTCCCCTAGATGTTGTATTATCAATAACTTCAGCAACGACCTCGTCATTTTCTCCAAAATATAATTTGTTCCCGATTCGTATTTTACGAGCTGGATCAACCAATACATCCCATAAGCGACTTTCTTTATTTAATTCTCGTAAAAGAAAAACTTCAATTTTTGCTCCAGTTTTTTCTTTATTTCCATACATTCTAGCAGGAAATACCTTTGTGTCGTTCAACACCATCACATCACCGTCGCCAAAATAATTGATTACATCTTTAAATTTTTTATGTGTAATTTTTCCAGTTGCTCTATCCACAACCATCAATTTACTTTCATCTCGATTTTTTGCTGGATACTCTGCCAATAGTTCTTTTGGCAAATTAAATTTAAACATGGACAACTTCATATCTGATATGGTTTTAATATAAGATAGAACAAAATAGGCTATTATACCATTTCATAATCTTACGGGATTAATTTAGGGTGTAAAAGTAGTAAAATGAATGAATAAGCGAAAAAAAATTACAAAAATATCAAAGACGGTTTGGCAATAAATGGATACATTTACAAGTGCTAAAAAACATCACCAAACATCACCTTCTCCTTCATTTTATTGTCTTTATTTGGGGTTGGTCTCCAATACTTGGTAAGTTAATTAGTGCCAATGCACTTCAACTGGTTTGGTTTAGAATTGGAATCACTATTTTTTTGATGGCCATGTACTTGTTATACATCAAACCTCATTTAAAGATTTCTGCTAAAAGATTTGTCTTATTAAGCTTTATTGGCGCTATCATCTGCCTCCATTGGCTTTGTTTTTATGGCGCTATCAAAGTTTCAAATGTATCTGTTACCATGGCAGCTTTTAGCACAGGCACTTTATTTACTGCAATCATTGAGCCAATTATTTTTAGAAGAAAATTAATTTGGAATGAATTATTTATTGGTTTAATTGTGATAGGAGCAATTCTTCTTATATTTTCGGCTGAGGTTAAATTTGGCTTGGGTATTTTGTTGGGAATTTTAGCCGCTTTATTAGCTTCTATTTTCACTGTTCTAAATGGCGTTTTAATTCAAGACCAAAAAAATCCAATTTCATCTCCAGTATTGTCATTTATAGAATTATCAACTGCTTTCATTGGCATAAGCATTTTTTTATCATTAAATGGGAATTTTACCAATTCATTTTTTATTATTTCAAGTTTGGATATCTTATGGTTAACGCTTTTAGCAGGAGTTTGTACAGTATTTCCTTTTATAGCCAGTGTGAGTTTAATGAAACAACTTAGTCCTTTCACTGTCAACTTAACCGTTAATTTAGAAGGGTTTTATGGCGTTATCTTAGCAAGTTTATTTTTCAATGAAAATAAAGAATTGTCTTTCACGTTTTATGTTGGTTTTGCAGTTATTTTATTAGCCATTTTTTTTAATGCTTTTTTAAAAGCGAAAAACACAAAACGCCTCATAAAAGAAATGGAGTGAGGATTAAAAAAAATTCAATTGTGGCCGTTTAATTAAGCATTTTGTAAATTAACCTTACCTTTACTACTTTTTTAATTACAAAAATGCAATTCGAGCTAAGCATAGATTTTCTTGAAAAATTAAAAGCAGATATTGCAAATCATGATGATGCGCATTTAATTTCTCAACTGAAAGAGTTGTATGAGGTTGATATTGCCTTAGTTTTAAATAGATTGGATTTAGAAGAATCCATCTATCTCTACAATTTGATTGAAGAAGATTTAAAAGCAAACGTATTACTAGAATTAGAAGAAGAAACACGAGAAGCTATCTTGGCAACCTTTTCCACAAAAGAAATTGCTGAACAGCTTGACAATATGGATTCTGATGACGCTGCTGACGTTATCAATGAATTGCCAGAAGATATTCAGAGTGAAGTATTATCACAACTTGAAGACATAGATCAAGCGATTGATATTGCTGATTTAATGAGTTATGACGAAGGAACTGCGGGTTCCTTGATGGCCAAAGAGTTAATTAGCGTCTATGCACATGAAACTGTTTCGGCTTGTATTGATGAGATAAGAAGGCAAACTGACAATGTGGAAACGATGTATGCCATATATGTTGTTGATATCAATGACAAATTGATCGGGATGCTGTCTTTAAAAAAATTAATCATCTCTCATCCCCTTGCTAAGGTTGAAGAAATATTTGATGCTGATGTTATTTCTGTGAAAACCTCAGCATCGAGTGAAGAAGTTGCTGAACTCATTCAAAAGTATGATTTAGTTGCATTACCAGTGATTAATCAATTGGGAATTCTCGTTGGGAAAATTACCATTGATGACGTCGTTGACGTGATGCGTGAAGTAGCTGAAAAAGACATTCAGCGAATGAGTGGAATTAGTGATGATGTTGATAGCAATGATCGTTTGTGGCGTCTGGCAAGGGCAAGAATTCCATGGCTGTTAGTTGGCATGTGTGGTGGTATTGTTGGTTCAAGAATTATAGGTAGTTATGAAAGTCAAATTCAGTTAAGGCCTGAAATGGCATTTTTTATTCCTTTAATTGGTGCCATGGGTGGCAATGTGGGCGTTCAGTCATCAGCCATCATCGTACAAGGCCTTGCCAATAATACATTAATGACAGATAAGATCATTCCTAAATTGTTAAAAGAACTAGGAGTAGGTTTGATCAACGGATTAATTTGTTCCATTTTAATATTAGGATATAATTTATTAATAAGCGAATCATGGGCGCTAGCAGCCACAGTGAGTGTTGCTTTAATGACGGTTATTTTATGCGCTTCTTTTTTAGGCACCTTTGTTCCATTAATGATGAATCGATTTAAAATAAATCCTGCATTAGCAACAGGGCCATTTGTTACTACCCTTAACGACATCATTGGAATATCAATCTATTTCATGGTGGGTCGCCTTCTTTACAGTATTTTTTAATGAAGTTTTATACCCATCTAATGACCAATTAAATGGCATATAAACACTAAGCAAATCCCCCGATTTTAAAGCTCTTTCTAAAGAAATTATTTTTTAGCTGATCTGAACGCTAAAAATTTTTGGTTACAAACTCATTCAACTTGATTTTAATGCCAAGTATTTCTAAAAATCAAAACAAGTTATTTTGCGTTTTTGTTAAAAATGAATGTCTGGCACGATTATTGTTAGTAGTAAATTTAAAATTTTAATGCGTAGTTGTGTTTTTTCTAAATAAAATGAAATTTCTCATTATTTTTCAACATAAATACTTATAAATCAATAATTTAAAATCAAAAGTGAAAATTTAAAGTGATTGATAAAACTTGCAACAAGATTTTCATAAATCATCTCATTGAAATTTACTCGGCAGTTGAACTGTTGAAATAAAATGGTTTTTTTTAGAATAAAGTTTCCTTAAAAGCTTATTAATGAATTATTTACGGTTTAAATTGAGTGTTCTTAACAGCTCTCAAAATTTCAGGCACGATTTTTGAAAATTATACGCTTGAAACTTTGAAAGAAATTTACTTTCAATTTTGTTTATTAAAAATAATTATATACTTTTAACTTACTAAAAAACAGAACCATGAAAAATTTAAAATTTAAACCAACGCCAAAGTGTTTATTTATGGCACAACTAACCACTAAATTAAGCCGTCTCATGATGGGGTTCATGTTAATCATGAGCATTTCAATTAAAGCCCATGATCCTTTAACATCAGCTTTTAAGATACCAAACGGCAATAACCCTTTGCTGGAAAATAAAAAAATTGAGAGCGAAACTGAAAGTAAAAAACGGGTATCGGCTTCGATGAGTAACCGT
>JBKDJY010000127.1:0-3444 GCA_046345275.1 Bacteroidota bacterium | reverse complement strand
TATTCTTTCCCTAAACAATACTTACATTCAAATCCATTTTCATATTTAAGCTCAAATAAATACGCCAAACATTGCTCATCTGTATTAAAAGAGTTTTCAAATTCCATCTGATTTTTAGGATATAACATCCCTTAAATATAAGGATTTTTTAATGTGTTATAATCGGATAGCCATAAACAAAATATTAAAACCGATAGAGTTTATTTTTTAAACCCTAACAGCCCTTAACAACACCTCCTTTGTAAATCAGCAATAATTATTAACAAGTTTTTAAGAAGCAAGAACATAAAAAAAATTAGTCTTCAATTTTATAAGAATATTTTCGCCATTTATCAATCACTTGTTGCATATCATCTGGCAAATTGCTTTCAAAAAAAATTGGTTCCTTTGTTATTGGATGTGTAATTCCAAGTGTTTTAGCGTGTAAGGCTTGACGGGGTAATATCTCAAAACAATTTTCAATAAACTGTTTATACTTAGCGCTAGATAATCCTTTCAATAAGCGATCACCACCATATTCATTATCATTAAAAAGTGGATGCCCAATATATTTCATGTGTACTCTTATTTGATGGGTGCGGCCAGTTTCAAGTTTGCATTCTACAACTGTTACATATCCAAATCGTTCTAAAACTTTATAATGAGTTATGGCATGTTTGCCATGTTCGCTATTTGGAAAACAAGCCATTACTTTTCTGTTTTTTAAATCGCGAGCTACATTACATATAATAGTTCCTTGATCCTCTTTAACATCGCCCCATACAATGGCTACATATTTTCGATCTAAATTTCTATCAAAAAAATCTTTGGCTAATCTCGTCATTGCCAATTCAGTTTTTGCGACAATGATGATTCCAGAAGTATTTTTATCAATTCGGTGAACCAGTCCTGGCCTGTCAATTGATAAATCTTCGGTAAGTTGCGTTTTAGAAGTTGGTAAGTTTTTAAATCGAAAAGCCAATGCATTTACTAAAGTACCCGAATAATGACCATAAGCAGGGTGGACAACCATTCCAGGTTCTTTATTTACAACACAAATATAATCGTCTTCATAAACAACATTAATAGGAATATCTTCAGCATACACTTCCACATCACGCGGAGCGGTCGTCATCAAAATAGAAATTTCGTCAAATGGTTTAATTTTATAATTTGATTTGATAGACTTTCCATTTACCAAAATACAATCGTTATCAATGGCATTTTGTAATTTTGTACGGGTTGCATTGGGCACACGAATCATCAAATATTTATCGATTCGCATCATCACTTGACCTTTTTCAACAGTTATTTTTCGGTGTTCAAAAAGTTCTTTTTCTTCTTCACCATTTTCAACTTCATCGATGTCTTCTATCATTTTACCTTGAAATAATTATTTTTTTTGGAATAGTTATCTTAAGTTCACTTTTTTCAAGGAAAATAAAATACATGCCATTTGGTAATTCTCTTACATCAATCTTTTCAGTATTTTCTAAATTTTTTGTTAATACTATTTCTCCAATACTATTTATTATTTTTATCTGTACATTTTCTAAATTTTCAGTTTTGGATTGTATTGTTAAATAATCTTGTGCAGGATTTGGAAACAAAATGATTTCTTCAGTTTTTTGTATTTCATTTAACCCAACAATGATAGGAGGTTCATAACATCCAATAATAGGATTAATCATTATAGAACCTGGTATTGCAGATTGAGTCCATCCACTTCCAATATCGTAATACAAA
Organism: Bacteroidota bacterium; assembly: GCA_046345275.1. GTDB lineage: Bacteria > Bacteroidota > Bacteroidia > B-17B0 > Aurantibacillaceae > UBA4416. The sequence continues at coordinate 1,719 of JBKDJY010000127.1, read as the reverse complement.
GCATCTTTATGATTGGTGTTTTTATCAAAGCCAATATTTAAAGGTAAATTCGAGGTTTGTTGAATTCCAAAATAATACGTTCCAGCGTTTAAAAGCAAACATGAGGTTAATTTATAAGTTGGAATTAAATTATATTTACCTTTTAAATATTTCGGCCTCATCAAACTGTCTTTGTATATAACATTTGTAATGCTTGGTGCGCCGCCCCCATCAGCCCAAATCAAGATTCTAAAAGATGAATTTACAATTGCTGCACCATCTATGATTGGATCAAAATAAATATTTAATGCTTTAATCGTATCATTTTTATTTAAAGTAAATCTTACAGCGATTTTTGCACCAGCAGTGTTCAGATAATATCCCTGTTCAGCTGTTCCGTCATCATAGGCGTAGTAATTTGTTAATTTTTGTATTTGAGTAAGCGTGTCATTGGTTCTAACATTATCTGGCGTAGAAATAGCAGTGTGAACAATTCTAAAAAATGTTGAATCTGTTAAAGTTGGAAATACATAAGAAAAATTTGGATTAAAATCAGAAGATTCTTTATGCCAGCCATTCTGTTGAAAAGGTAAAATTGGATTTGTTCCTCCTGAATAGTTAAATAAGCTTGTTCCAGAAGTTTCTTGATAAATATTAAATTGATAGGTTTTAGTTTTCGCAATGTTAGAATTGTTTCTTAAATAATTTTTAATATTCGTAGCCATTTCGCTAGGCACAAATTGCCTGTAGGGCATGGTTGAATAATTTTTTAAAAAAGAAGTGCTCATATAACCAAAAGTTACATCTTCAATCAAGGTATCGTTAATGGTTCTATTTTTATTGAGATATACATAATCCAAATGCCAATGGTCTAAACTCCCACTGATAGTGGCTTTATTGGTAAATCTAAATTGAAATAAACTATCGAAATAATCTGGCTTTTTTATTGGAATCATCACTCTTTTAAAAAGAGTGTCACTTGAATTTGGATTGTAACCTGATTTGGTCCAAATTTTTTCCCACAATTTAGTTTGAGCATTATAAAATTCCAATGTTAAAGCATCAGACGCTTCAGGGGCATTGCCTCTTCCTTTAGCTTGAACATAAAAGCTTAAATATAAACTATCAGCAGGACTGTATGTAACAGCGCCTTTCTTCTCAATATTAATCGGCCTGGAGGTTAAGGTATCTGCACCCCTAGAACTACTAGCAGGAGCAAGAATATTATATGGATACCCCAGTTTATTTAATCCATCGAAGGTTGCAACCCCAATACTAATTGGAGCAATTGGAAAGCCTGTGTTAACGTATACATTAGAATCTAACCAATGTTTATAAGTGGGGTAGTTGCTTTTTGTAGCATACGAAAAATCGTCAAAAAAAGGAATGGTGTCAAGCGTAGGAAGGGCGGATATTTTATTTAATTGATTGCTAACATTAGGCGTTATGATATTCGGCAAATTTATATTTCCACTTAAAGGACGCAGCTCTTCCTGAGAAAAAGAACTCATTTTACCAATTAAAAATAGGCAAATCAGTATGATTGTATTAATTTTTGATTTAAACATTTTATACCTTAAGGTAAAAAAAACAGAATCATTTTAAGGTGGGTTCTAAAAATTCATTTTTAGAGATTTGAATAAAAATCGCAGAACCCATTAAACGATTTTTTGTAATCTGTATTTCAAAAATACGCTATTTTTTTCTTAATTCAACATGATTTTTCTATCTATCTATCTA
>JBKDJY010000126.1:0-8405 GCA_046345275.1 Bacteroidota bacterium | reverse complement strand
ATTCTGCATAGTATATATAAGCCCAATACCCGGTGTGCGGCATTCGGGTTTGGACTCTGCCGTAGCATCATGCACATAATCATAGTAGCTGCCCTGCATCTGTTCCAATAATTTCAGTTCACGTTCATTGGGATATTCACCAGGGTCGTTGGGATTGGGGGTACAGTCCGGCCAAAACTTGTTACCCGCACTTACATTCGGATTAGTGCCCTGATAAAAGCCCTGTGAAGATGGTACACCTGGCACCATTTCACCCCACACTCCTATCTGATACGTGTTGCCGTTGTTGCCATCGGAAGTGCCATATTCATTGCACAGCCATTGAAGACCCGGTTGAAACTGCCCCAATTCCTTACGATTGTCCTGATACACCATGCTCGCAGCATGCAGGTTGGTGAAGTAGTTTTTGTAAATCTCAGTGACATGATTGCCGCTGTTGTTCACAGCTACTCCAAATGTCATTATGCCATCAGCGCCATCAAAGTAGTTTTCTTCTACTTTGTAGCCCTGACACTCTTGCAGGTAAACGCCATAGGTGGCCACATCTCCCGGCTCGTCAATCTCTACAAAGGTGAAATCGTTGCGCGTGATTTGGCTCAGCCCAAAGCCCGTAAGGAGCACGCCACCACGGTTGTTGATGAACTGCGCATGGTCTATGTAAGGATAGAAACCCTTCATAGGCCCGGAGGCGTCAATAGCGCGGTTCAGATTCTGAAAAACACAACGATCGGTACCCAAATCCTGCACACGAAAGGTGGATTTTGAAGATACGATTCCATTACCTCTCTCAGAAACTGATTCCACAGGAACCAAATAATCCATGGTACAACCATAAATACGGATGCCGTTTACATCCCACATGGTGATGCCCGCAGTAGAGGTGAGGCCACCAAAATTGGTAACGGAATTGGTTTCAAACAGGCAATTGAAAAAATACGATGTGTTGTTGATCTGTTGGTTCTGGGAGTTCTTGTTGTGGTAAGACATGAACTCGACTCCTTTCAAATTATTGATGAAATATGAATTTGAGCATCTTACGATACCCCCTGTCTTAGACCAATCCAGGGTGGAGTAGTGCGTTGGACCGGTGTTCTTAATGGTGCGTATGGCCGTGCGGGCATATTCGATTGTCGCGTTGTTGATCATCAACACATATCCCTGATTGGCCAAGGTTTGCGGCAGATTAGCGTTGCCCCACACTTCGATGCCTTCCCATAAAGCACCGCATCTGTGAGTAATGGTGCCTCCATCTATTGTCAAGCGTGCACCGGGTTTAACAATAATCTTTGCCTTCTCAGGCATAAAAACGGTACACCTTATGGTGAGTTTCGCTCCGGATTCCAATATCAAATCACCTCGAAGTATTCGAATGTTGTTCCATATCAAATTCTCAGTTGAGCCAATGGTTTCAATTTGTGCCGGGTCGTTGTAACAATAAGTATCCTTGTCCAAATACTCAATCATGTCATGAGTTAAGGTGTAGTGAACACGGGCCAGTTGCTGTGGTGTAATCGGGTCATCTGCCGAATAATTCATCATGTTGTTGCAGCATTGCGGTGTAATCACTGTTGAACCGCAGCAAGGGTCAATTCCAAAATTCTGAATTACATAGCCTCTGGTTGGAGTGTCTGTGCAGAAATCATCCCAGTTGTTATCGCATGGCCCCGAATCAAACCTGTGCGGATGTCTTAGAGATAAGCTATGCCCGGTCTCGTGCATTACTTCATAGGCTGCCAGCCAGTAACAATCTGTATCGCCCAGTTGCCAGGCATTCCATGCACCAATAACGGTGCACGCTCTGTCACCCGAGTAGAATGATTTTCCCCCGGATATACCCCCGCCATTGATTGGATGACTGACGAAGAAAATGTTCAACTCTTCACCGACATTCACTCCAAATTGGTTACGAAGAATTGTTGGGTTGGTGTTGTTCCAATACGTATTGCTTGCGTGATAATAGACTCCTTTGAGAACATATTGGTACTTGCGGTCTATTACTGGAGTGTTGTTACCCGGAGGCATCGTTTGTTCATGATTGGCAGAAAGGCGCTGATTCGCGGTGTTAATTACCAAATTGGCGAATGCGTCACCATTCATAGCGCTACCCGCATAGACTCCATCCCAATTGGACGCGAAGTTCATTGGGTTAAACACATCTTCTGTTTGCATGAAATGAACATTTACTTTCAGGAACTTCATTTGAGTGTGAGAATCGGGAATGTAGTTCATGAAATCGCCACATTCAGGATTACTGTTGCCACCACCTCCTCCCAACATCTGGAACTCTGTGGATGGCTCCACTTCGCATGATGTTTGTGACAGAATCCTGCTCGGTGCTAAGATTGTCACAACCGCGAATAAAATTACCTTGAATCGCAAGCTGAAAAAAGGAAAAGTAAGTTTCCTGACTGAAGTGTTTACATATGCATCTGGCTCAGTATTGATTTTTATATCATTTGTATTCATTTGATTTGTTGTCCACCGAAATTGTTCTGATTTGTGAACGACTCGATGGACAATTTGTCTATCACAAACTCAATATGTTTAGGCACCTTCTATTAAAAGAAAGCAATTGCATGACCAGTAATGGTTTTACTAATTCATACATTGAAATCTGGCTCTCTCGCCCGATGAATATGGTGAAGTTGATGTGCCATTTCCGCTCTTTGCTTTTAGGCCGCTGCTCGCGCAACGGTTTCTCATAACGTTTTGCGGCTACCCGAAGGGCGGGACTTTTGCCACAAAACTTGATTTGAAAAACTAATGTTTGATTAACCACAAAACTGTCTTTGGAACACGAAACCCCGCCTTTTGGGTAGGTGCTGTTTGCAGTAGTACTTCTCTCTGTCATATTATTCCAAGTCCTAACATTAGTGAAAATATTATTAGCATTGTCGCCACGATATACTGGATTGTTTTAATTGTTACCTTTTTCAAAAGTTTGTTTCCGAAATAAGCTCCAATAAAAGCAGAAAGTGTCGCTGAAATAATAAGCGAATAATTTAGTTGGTCGCCAAAACGGATAATTTGATTAGAATAAATTGTAAGTCGTGAAATGTCAACTAAGCAAGCAATTACTACTCCAGTTGCAATAAATGCATCTTTTGTCAAGTTTGCCCGAATAAGGAACGCTGTCCGCAGTGCTCCCTGATTTCCAGAAAGTCCGCCAAAAAAACCGCTTAAAAGTCCACCGAGCGAAAGATATTTAGCGTCAAATTGTAGTTTGGTTAATTTTGGTATGATGTCAAAGAGTGCAAAAACAAAAAGCAAAATAGCAATTGTCAATTTTACTGGAACTATATAAAAAGTCTTCTCAAAAAGAGTATAGTTAAATATTGTGTCAAGTTTGGTTACATAAGTCAAGAGGTAAGCCCCGATAAAAGCGGCTATTATGGATGGAATACCGAATTTAATGATGACTTTTTTATCTGCATTTTTTCCGAGCAATACCAGTTTGAAAATATTATTTAAGAAATGAACTATCGCTGTTAAAGTTATTGCAATGTCGATTGGGAAAAACAGTGCAAAGACTGGAACTAAAATTGTCCCAAGTCCAAAACCTGAGAATAAAGTCAGTCCCGAACCTAAAAGTGCGAATAAGCAAATAATTATATATTCTGTCATTGTCGTGTCGGTCTTTTAGTATTACTGCTAACGTTTTGCAGCTTGCCGAAGGCGGGGCTTTCGGAGCACCATCTGTCAAGCTACCACTAAAGTTTATTCGGAGCCGAAAAGTTTCTGCCACCACGACCGCCCCGCTTTTGGCAAGGTGCTGTTAGCAACAGTTATTTTCTTTTCAACTGCCGTCTCAGATAATTCTGATTCCTTAAATTCTAATATTTCACCAAAGAGTAAATCAATTTGCTCGTTAATCCTTACGCATATTTTATTTACACCGTGGTGAGAGTCATATTCCTCTCTTATTTTATAATATGTTGAACATTTTGAGCATTGGTAAATTTCAATTTTGACATGGTTTCCTATCGCTTCAATAAATGATACATCTTTAATTTTGGTCAAATTTTTAGGTACACATGATAAACCATGAAAATTGTCAATCTTTTTAAATCTTCCGCATTCTAGCTCTAACCCACATTCGATTGCTTCTGATAAATTGAAAAAAGTAAGAGGAAAGTTGTTTAATTGCTTTTCTTTGAAATCTTCTTGGTTTCTTTCAAAATATTTTTGGTCTGAAACTTCTCCTATTTTTAGCCAAATTTCTCTATTCAAATTATCATAAGATCTTTTCCAAAATCCTTTACATTCATCACATTGATAAATTTCTTCTTCAGTGTTTAAATATGAATAATTTTCTCCTTTGGCACGTTCTACCTTTTTATAACTTAACTTCTTAAGTTTTTCTGTTTCACAGCTAACATTAAATTCAATAGCATCTTGAGAACAATATAAAAATGGTTCTCCTCCTAATTGTTCTTTTGAATAAACGTAATTCTTAAAATCCAAAATAATTCTCTTTATTTCTGATTCTAAGTTTACACCCATAAAACCATAAATATTGCCTTTTTTTAATCTTAGTTGATTTGGTAAACGGATTTTATCCCAGTGTAATTTGCCATCGTTTGATTCACAAATTAGTGCGCCATGGTCGTAATCTAATCTATTTGTAGAAAATGTTAGCAAATGATTTGATTGTCCACTTTTTGAAATTATGATGTTTGTTGAATCTCCATTTGTTAATGTCTCAAAATTATATCCATAGTCGTTTAGAAGACGTGAACCAACTTTATTAAAAGTGTCAATATATTTTTGGTGTATTTCTTCCATAATTGTTGCTAACGTTTTCGCGCTTGGCAAAGGTTTGGAGTTTGGAACTTTGTCTGCCGAAATGTTTCAATAAAGATAACTGTTATTAGACATTTGCAAAGAAAAAATTAATAAATTTGCCGCAGGGACAATATTTGCAAATGCTTGTTGGTCTGCCAAACTTTTGCCAAGCGTGTGTTATAGGCTGGCAATATCAGTTTTTTAAATAATGGATTAGTCGCCATTTAATTCGACTTTAATAATAAATAAAGAAAAATGAAAAAATTAACAATTCAATTTAATAAGCCACTTATTGGTTCAATTAACGTTTCGTTGGATAAACAAATGTCTGTCCACGATAATTTACCTTTACAGACTGAAATTCAGGATAAACTTCGTGAAGTCCTTTTAAAAACGATTGAAGAGCAACGTTTGCAGTCTGAAATTGATACATTAAACAAAAAAGAATTTCTTGGTCGGTTGAAACTTGCCTGTCGTCAATTTTACAAAAACCATTTACAATATTTTCAGCGCATTCGTCAAGTATAGCTAAATGGTCATTATTCAGTTGATTATATACTTCAGAGCTTATAGTGTCGATAAATAAATTTTTAATGTATTTTGTTGTCATTATATGTTAAGATTTATATTTACGCGGTTTGGTTTGCTTGCCTATAACGTTTTCGCGCTAAGCAACGGTTTGATTTGAAACCGTGTCCTGCCGAAATGGTATTAACAAAGATAACTGCTTATTGGACTTTTGCAAAGCGAATATAACTGTCTTTCGCGGAGCGACCGCTTTTGCAAAAGCTTTGGTGTCTGCCAAACTGTTTGCTTAGCGTGTGTTATGCACAGGTTTTCTTCTCATTTTTCTGTCAACTTTCCGCTAATAAAGTCTGGTAGTGTCTTTGTCGCAGTGGCTAACTTGACGTTATTTTCTTTTTTTATTGTTTCGTCTTTTATGTTATGGTTGTAGTTACGGAACAGAAAGTAAAACAAAAGTCTGTTATAGGTATCCAATTCATTGTCTGAGACTATTGACAACATTGCTTGTTCAATTTCGTTTCGGTTTTTGGTTTCTGATAATGCTCGTCCAACTCGTCCAATGCTTCCAAAGTAATGATTGCTTGCAGGATTTTCAATGCGGAATGATATACCTAATATAAGGTCGGGAACATTTATATTTAGTTCTTCAAGTTCTTTAATGTAAGTATTTCTTTGTCCCCAAGCGTAACTTCCGTCTGACATTCTATCAAAACGGTCATTCATAATGTCTAAATGAGCTTTTAGAAAAACTTCCCAATTATATGTTTCCGCAGAAAGTAAAGCAATGTGTATGGCATGTTCTCTTGGTCTGCTGTCTTGACTGCAACCACCAATAACACTTGTGCTTCTCATTTCGTCAAGAAGTTTAGCTTTCTTTTTGTCAGATAGTGATGTCCAATTTTCGGGAAGGTCAACCCAACCGTCTTTTAACTTGTCTTTAAACTTGGTAGTTGTCGTGTCTATTAAGCAATCAGAATATCCAATCATTTGAGAATACTTTTGAGGAACAGGAACTGAACTAAAATTTATTGGAAAATAAAAGGCAGATAGAGATTCGTCAGAATAACTTGTTTTTTCACTGTGTTTCAAAAGCCATTTATTAGAGAAGTCTTTTTGATATAGTGAAACGTCTTCTGATGTAATACTGAACCCATAATCACTTTTTAAGTCAAATTCTTCAAATTCTACAACGTCTTGTTTTTCGTAATTTTTGTACTTGCTTTTTATGATTAAAGCATTTCGCTCAATAGTCGCTTTCGGGTATTTTTTAAGAAAGTCGTCTAAAGAAATTTGGTTTTCCATATCTTTCTTTGCTTCCTTTATATTGCTTTTGTCAACTTTTACTATGTGTCCGATTGTTTGACTTTTGGAATAAAAAACTGTGTTGAAATTGCAAGTCTTGTATTTCAAGTTCAATGAGTCCACAATGTGACTCAATTTGCCCATTGTCTGTTCGCTGTAAATTAAGCCGTTTGGATAAACTTTAAATTCTCCGTCTTGGCAGTAAGCTGAAATTGTAAAGATTAATCCAGCGATTAGAGTCGTGATATTTTTCATTGTCGTTGTCGTTTTAAACTTGTGCATAACGTTTTGCAGCTACAAGAAGTTGGCGATTTCGGAGACGAAAATTGTCTGCCTCCACTGAACTTGATACGAAGCACAAAGCTTCATTTAACCACTGAACCGCCAATTTCTTGTAGGTGCTGTTATGGGTAGTGCTTCTTCCTGTCGTCATTTTGTGTCGTCTTGAAACCAAGGGTAAATAAATTTGTTCGATTGTTTTAATGTCGTTACTAAACTGTCTCTGTTCCATTTGAGGTCTTGATATTTGTAAGTTTCAAAAAGCAAATTGTAAGCTGATTGATGAAAACCTAGTCGTCTTAATGTTTCAAAGTCATGTCGTGCCTGCTGCTCTGTCAAGCTGTCCTTCCGAAACTCAATATCAAGAAGGTTAACTAAAGTGTCATTTACCAATTTAGGGTTTGCATTTAATGAAAGTCCACCCGAACCCATTTTGTTCTTAATAGCGAAGTTAATGTCCTTGATGATGATGTAAACAACGCTGTCATTTTTTTCTGCTTTTCTCCTTTGCCAAAATTCTCTGTAATATTTGTCCTTGATGTCAAGCTGATTATAAGTCAGCTCCAAACTATCAAGTAGATGGCTTGCTTGTTTGTTGATGTAAATGCCCTGAATAATAAGAGGATTGTCAAAAAGCAAGTTGTCTGTGATTAGGTTCATATAACCAACCTTCTTAAAAGTCTCGTGAATTGTCAAAAGGTTTTCAGGTTTTCTAATCCACTTGTTTGTCAGCCAGTCACCATTGCGTAATTCAAAGAAGGTCGGTTCACTTTCAACATAGTTTTTCCTATCGTCCGTTGTCGAGTTATTGCAACTGGTCAGAAGCAAAAAAAGTCCTGTCAATATGTTGAGTGTCGTCTTCATAGCATTACCCATAACGTTTTGGCGCTTTATTTCAGTTTGGGTTTTGAAACACTGTCTACCGAAACGCTACTAACAAAGATAAATGTTTTTTAGCATTCGCAAAGCAAAAATTAATTAATTGTCAAACCGCTTTTGCAAATGCCGAAGCCGAATGCCCAAATTGAATAAAGCGTGTGTTATGCGGTCGGTGTTTTCTTTTCTGCGGTTAGCTAAAACACAGCATTCGTGTCTGCATACACAGAAACAAATTATGTTGTTGTCCCGAACTAAAACTTTGTTTGATGTCGCAACAAAACTTAATCGTTGGTCAACACACTTTTTTGTGTCTACGGTTAGGTCGATACGTTTTGTGAGGTCGTGTTGGTCAGTGAGCTTGTCGAAATATTGGGTCGGCTAAGTTTAGTGAGGTCAACACATTGCTAAATAATTTTATTGTGTAATTGTCGCCACGAAATGGAAAGTGATTTTGTCTAAATGCAGTTTTTCGGTTCTCGTCCAACACTGCCGCATAACGTTTTGGCGCTTTATTTCAGTTTGGGTTTTGAAACACTGTCTACCGAAACGCTACTAACAAAGTATCCATGTAATAAAATTAGCCATTGAGAAAGAACATTGAGTAGTCTTTAAAAAAAAGCTACATAATTTTATGC
>JBKDJY010000125.1:0-32326 GCA_046345275.1 Bacteroidota bacterium | reverse complement strand
GTGATACTGTGCGATGTTAATGTTGAATTGCTTACCGTAACAGCATTACTCCACTGATAGGTATAAGGCGCCTCACCGCAAGTTACACTGATGGTGGCAACACCATTACAACCACTACAGCCCGCGGGGTTGGTTTGACGTTGTGCATAGGTGGGTGGACTGGGCGTGAATTTCATTATGAAAACATCTTGTTGTCCACCGTTAAATGTAGGGTCATAATATGCTCCGCCTCCTGGATTTGCTAATGGATATGTAGCATTTGATGTAGGATTATTAGAACATCCAGCTATGTAAATATTTGTATTATATGAATCTACACTTGCAATAACATCACCGCCATCACCACCAATATAAGTTGCCCAAATAAGGGCTCCTGTAGAGGAGAAATGTGTAAGAAATAGGTCAAGAGTGCCGTTCAGTGTAATATCATTAAATCCACCACACGCAGCTTGCCATGGTTGTGTTGGAGTATTTGTGGATGTTGTATTAAAAGTTAAAAAAACATCACCACGAGCATCTAATTCTAAATTGTCAGAAGTTGAAAAATTTTCCTGACCACTTCCTCCATAAAATGTTGACCAATCTAAATTACCTGTAATTGAAAATTTGGCAATAAAGATATCTCCACTACCTCCAGCATATACAGATTGGTTATAAGCTCCGGGTAAATTCTGGATAGGGAAATTTGGGGAATCAGTGCGTCCAACCAAATAAACATTATTACTAACATCACTAGCTACACTAAAGCCGGTTTCCCATGAAATGCCACCAAAATATGTACACCAAACCAGATTACCCGTATTAGAAAACTTAGCCAAATAAGCGTCAGTTGAACCGCCCGCAAGAGCAGCTTGATTATATGCACCCCCAAGATTTACTATTGGAAAACTTGTAGGAAGTGAACCCGTCGAACCAGTAATATAAAGATTATTACCTCCGTCAGTAGTAAGTGAAAAGACAAACTCAGAATTGCTTCCGCCAAAAAAAGTGGACCACTGCAAAGCTCCAATATTGGAGAATTTAACAATATAGCAGTCAACAGCCCCATTTAACGTGTTGTCGTTATAAGCGCCTGCCATAAACCAAGTTGGGAAGTTTGGTGAATCAGTTCTTCCAACAAGGAATAGATTACCCATATTATCACAATGAATATCCCTTGGACTATCAGTGCTGCTGCCGCCGTAATACGTGGCCCAAAGCCTTACTCCTATGTTAGAAAACTTAACAATAAAAATGTCTAGTAGGCCACCACCATAAGTCCCTTGAAAATAAGCACCGTTAAAGGGATTAAAGGTAGGGAACCCTGCACCAGAAACCGAGCCCGTAATAAAAACATTACCACTAACATCAATTGATAGGGAATTAAGATTCTCGAAACTCCCTCCGCCATAATAAGTTGACCAAAGAAGAGCACCTGTAGGGGAAAATTTGGAAATGTAGGCATCTGCGGTTCCATTTAAAGTATTAGCATTATAGGCACCTATCAGATTTTGAATTGGAAAACTAGTGCCAATAGATTGAGTATATCCTCCAATATAAACATCACCTGTCGTTCCATCAACTTCAGTCACTGTTACTTCTTCAATGTCATTCCCTCCAAAAAACGTCCCCCAGTTGAGTTGCGGATCTATAACAAGAATTTTGTTTGAGTTATAGTTGGCTAGATTAAATTCTAACAGCGTTTTGTTTTTATTAATGGCGGTGAGTTTGTAATTGCTTTCAATTTCATTGGGATTACCTTCTTCGTAGGTGTATGGTTTTGCTTCGGTAAGCGTGCCCAGTTTGGTTTTAATGCTAATGCTGCCATCATCATTCAGCTTTAAAGGCTTATCGCCTTCGTAAATAAGTTTTATCTGCGAAGCATCGGCTCCGGGGTGTAACACAAAATCATACTTCATGCCTTTTTTGTCGCTGTTGTACAATACCCAGTCTATACCCGGATAAACTTCTTTAATAGTTATTTTGTCGTATTGGTTTACATCGTAAATTCCTTCGGGGCAATGACCGTAGAAATAATTAAAATGTTCGGCACTTTGGCCTTCTTTTACAATGTTGCTGCGTTGTATATTGGCTCCTTCTAAATTTACATTTACCCAGGCCATCTCCATTTTTATTTTTTCTTCTTCCGGGCCGGCTAAGATCCCCTTTTTATGCTCCTTCTCTTTTTCTCGCTCACGTTCATGTTCTTCTTCTTCAGCTTTTACAAATACATAGGTTAAACCTTTTTCGGTAACGTATACGTTCATGCCAGGGGCTTCGGCCCTAAACAATACAAAAGGCACAGGCTTGTTGTTTACGTCCATCATTTGCCCTTTGTTCTCCAAAAACTTTACTGGACGGTTACTCATCGAAGCTGATACCCGTTTTTTAATTTCGGCTTCATTATCATTTTTTTTATTTTCAAGCAAAGGATTGTTGCCCTTTGGCATCTTAAAAGCCGATGTTAAAGGATCATGGGCTTTAATTGAAATGCTCATGATTAACATGAACCCCATCATGAGACGGCTTAATTTAGTGGTTAGTTGTGCCATATAATAAACAATTTGGCGTTGGTTTAAATTTTAAATTTTTCATGGTTCTGTTTTTTAGTAAGTTAAAAGTATATAATTATTTTTAATAAACAAAATTGAAAGTAAATTTCTTTCAAAGTTTCAAGCGTATAATATTCAAAAATCGTGCCTGAAAAAACATAATCTCTATTTTTTTAAGCCAATTATTCAAAAAAGAGTGATTTTTTTCTTTATACTTCTCAAAAAAGGAAAGTTTCGGCCACTACCCCGAAACTTTCCCACTCAACTTAGCACTAAACTGCACTAAAACTATGTGTTATATACTATCAATAATTGTGCCTGAAAATGAGTTTTTCATGGGTGAAATGAAAATTACAACAAAACTTAAGTTGGTTTGCTATATTATCAAGACAAAAATCTATAAAATAAAAATTTACTATATTTACCCCCTCAACCAAACGTACTAATAAAAAATGATTTATCTTGATTTTGAAAAGCCAATTCAGGAGTTGGAAGAAGAATTAGAAAAATTGAAGTCTGTCGCTGAAAAAAGTAAGGTCAATATGAGCGCGGCTGTTGAAGAACTTCAAGATAAAATCCATGCTAAGAGGGTAGAGATTTTTTCTAATCTTACACCTTGGCAGCGGGTGCAAATCAGCAGACATCCCGAAAGGCCATACACGCTTGCCTACATTGATTATATAACCAATGGTACTTTTATCGAATTGCACGGAGATAGAACTGTTGGAGATGATAAAGCAATGGTGGGAGGATTTGGCGAAGTTGATGGGCAAACGGTTATGTTTATTGGCCAACAGAAAGGGATCAATACTAAAATGCGTCAAATTCGACGATTTGGAATGGCAAATCCAGAAGGCTATAGAAAAGCCTTACGGTTGATGAAAATGGCAGAAAAATTTAACAAACCAATTGTTACTTTTATTGATACGCCTGGCGCTTACCCTGGTTTAGAAGCAGAAGAACGAGGTCAAGGAGAAGCAATTGCTCGTAATTTGCTAGAAATGACTCAGCTAAAAGTCCCGGTTATATGCATTATTATTGGAGAAGGCGCAAGCGGTGGAGCATTGGGGATTGGCATTGGAGATAAAGTTTTAATGCTTGAAAATACTTGGTATTCTGTCATCTCTCCCGAATCATGTTCATCTATTTTATGGCGCAGTTGGAATTTTAAAGAAATTGCAGCTCAAGCCCTAAAGTTAACATCTGATGATATGATGAATAATGGGTTAATTGATGGCGTGATCAAAGAGCCTTTAGGTGGCGTGCATAACAACCATCAAGAAACGTTTGAAACAGTTAAACAAGAAATCTTAAAACACTTAGCAAATCTTAAAAAGCAAAATCCAGAAGAACGAATTAATGCTCGCATTGAAAAATTTGGTTCAATGGGCGTAGTAGAAGATTTAGCTGAAGCATAAAAATAAATTTAAAAACACAATAAAATGGCGGATACAGGAGATATTAACGTAGGATCAATTATCAGGTTTAATAATGAATTAATGCAAATAACGGATTGGCAGCACCGTACACCTGGCAACTTAAGAGCTTTTTATCAAGCAAAAATGCGCAACCTCATCAATGGGAAGCAAATTGAAAATCGCTTTAGAAGCGGAGAAGGTGTTGATGTTGTTCGTGTTGAATACAAACAAATGCAGTACATTTTTCAAGAAGGAGAATTTGCGGTGGTAATGGATAAGGAAACGTTTGAGCAAGTGCACGTCCCAATTGTTTTATTTGGAGATAGTTTTCAGTTTTTAAAAGAAGAAATGGAAGTTAAAATTAGCTTCGAAGGCGATACCGTTATTTTGGCCGAAGCCCCAACTTTTGTTACTTGTGAAATTACTTATGCTGAACCCGGAATAAAAGGAGATACCGCAACCAACACACTTAAACCTGCAACCTTAGATACTGGCGCAAAAGTAAATGTTCCTTTATTTTGTAATGAGGGAGATTTAGTTAAAGTAGATACGCGCACAGCAACTTATGTTGAAAGGGTAAAAAAATAAAAGTTTAAATTTTAGTATTTAGCCACATCTTTTGCCTTAAAACAACGGATGTGGTTTTGTTTTTATGGAGCCACAAATAGAACTTTTAAAAGAAAAAAAAGTAGTTGGATGCAATATAAAAATGTCTTTAACTAAAAATAGAACTTTTGAACTTTGGCATCATTTTATGCCTCTCAGAAAAGATATAAAGAACGTCATCAATAACAATTTGATTTCATTGCGCGTTTGCCAAACACCTTTAATTACGCCAACAGATTTTCAAGAAGAATTTAAAAAATGGGCCACAGTGGAAGTTAGTCAATTTGATGCCATCCCAAAACACATGCAATCATTAACAATAGAAGAAGGGCTATATGCAAAATTTGATTATAAAGGATTAAATACAGATACAAGTATCTTTGATTATATTTACAGTAAGTGGATACCAAATTCAATGTATAATTTAGATCATCGTCCGCATTTTGAAGTTCTCGGCGAAAAATATAAAAACAATGATGTGAATTCAGAAGAAGAGATTTGGATTCCAATAAAATTAAAAGCATAATTTAGGATGGAATTTATTGCAGATAATCTTGCTCAATACTGCGAAAATAAAACTTCGCCAGAGGACGAGCTACTTGCTCGCTTAAATAGAGAGACACATTTAAAAGTAGTTTCTCCACGTATGTTAAGTGGGCATTTACAAGGTCGATTTTTAAGTTTTATTTCTCAATTAAAAAAGCCTGAATTAATCATCGAAATTGGCACCTATACAGGTTATTCGGCACTTTGTTTGGCCGAAGGATTAGTCAAACATGGAAAATTAATTAGCATTGATGTCAATGAAGAAACATCTCATTACGCACAAGCTTTTATAGATAAATCAGCATATAGAAATCAAATAGAGCTTATTATTGCAGATGCTAAACAATATCTTTCTGTAATCAAAGAGCCGATTGATTTAGTTTTTATAGATGCTGATAAAAAAAATTATTTATTATACTATCAATTAATTTTTGATAAATTAAAAAAGGGAGCCGTCATTATTGCGGATAATGTTTTGTGGAGTGGTAAAATTACAATGCCAGAACACTTGATGGATAAGGAAACTAAAGCGCTGCATGAGTTTAATACATTTGTAAAAAATGACGAACGAGTCGAAAACCTACTATTACCAATTCGGGATGGTTTGATGGTAATAATTAAAAAATAAATTTAATAATTAAAAAAATGGAATACAGAAGATTAGGAAAATCAGGATTACAAGTTAGTACACTTTCATTTGGTTCATGGATAACTTTTGGGAAACAAATAGGCGATGCGACAGCAGATGAATTGCTGACAACTGCTTATGACAATGGAATTAATTTTTTTGATAACGCAGAAATATATGCAAGGGGAAAATCAGAATTGGTGATGGGCTCCATTTTAAAATCTAAAAGTTGGGAACGCAGTTCATATGTTATTTCTAGTAAAGTGTATTTTGGATTTGAGCAAGGCAAACCCAACCAAATAGGATTGTCTCGCAAACACATCATTGAGGGCTGCCATGCGGCTTTAAAAAGATTGCAGGTAGATTATATTGATTTATTTTATTGCCATCGTCCAGATAAAAATACGCCCATTGAAGAAACTGTTTGGGCCATGAATACCTTGATACAACAGGGTAAAATTTTATATTGGGGCACAAGTGAATGGGCTAACGATGAAATTCTAGCAGCATTTATATTTGCTGAAAGACACCATTTAATTGGTCCGACAATGGAACAACCACAATATAATTTGTTTGAAAGAACAAAATTAGAAAAAGATTATTTGTTATTGTTTAGAGATTTTGGTTTAGGAACAACCATATGGAGTCCTTTAGCATCAGGGCTTTTATCAGGCAAATACAATAATGGCATTCCCAAAGATAATCGTTTACACATTGAAGGAATGGATTGGCTCAAAGAATTGACTTTGGGAGAAAATTCACGGATTGAAAAAACAAAACGATTAACCCTATTAGCCATCGAATTAGGCATTACAATTGCACAACTAGCGATTGCTTGGACAATCAAGAATCCGAATGTGAGCACTGCAATTTTAGGAGCATCTAAAAAAGAGCAATTGCTAGAAAATTTAAAAGCATTAGAAGTTTTGCCCTTATTAACCAATGAAGTGATTGAAAAAATAGAATTAATTGTTGGGAATAAACCAGTGCAATCAGCATTTTAGTTATTTATCAAAACTCATGAACAAAAGACTTTGTCTGTTTACTATTTCTTTATCTTTAAAATCTAATTAAATTAATATGGCAACTGTTAAATATTCCGAACAAATTGCAGATGTTGAAGCAGCAAAAAAATTAGGCTTATTAGCTGAAGAATTTGACAAAATAAAAGAAATATTAGGACGCACCCCTAATTTTACCGAATTGTCAATATTTTCAGTGATGTGGAGCGAACACTGTTCCTATAAAAACTCCATTACTTGGCTAAAAACTTTACCAAAAGATGGCCCTCACATGTTAGCAAAAGCAGGTGAAGAAAACGCTGGCTTAGTTGATATTGGCGATGGGTTAGGATGTTGTTTTAAAATAGAATCGCATAATCATCCTAGTGCAATCGAACCATACCAAGGCGCAGCAACAGGAGTAGGCGGCATTAATAGAGATATTTTCACAATGGGTGCTCGTCCGATTGCACAATTAAATTCATTACGCTTTGGCGATATTAATTCAGAAAAAACAAAATGGATCATGAAAGGCGTGGTAAAAGGCATTGGCGATTACGGCAATGCTTTTGGTATACCAACGGTTGGGGGAGAAGTGTTTTTTGATGAATGTTATAACGTAAATCCATTGGTAAATGCCATGAGTGTTGGTATTGTGAAAGAAGGAGAAACAGTAAGTGCTATATCTTATGGCGTTGGAAATCCCGTATTTATAGTAGGTTCATCAACAGGTAAAGATGGCATTGCGGGAGCTGCTTTTGCAAGTAAAGATTTAACCGAAGATTCAGCAAAAGATTTACCATCTGTTCAAGTAGGAGATCCTTTTCAAGAAAAATTATTGCTAGAAGCTACTTTAGAAATTATTAAAACTGGAGCCGTAATAGGAATGCAAGATATGGGAGCTGCTGGTATTACATGTTCTACATCTGAAATGAGTGCTAAAGGAGAACATGGCATGAATATTTGGTTGCACAAAGTTCCAACCCGACAAGCAAACATGCATCCCTTTGAAATTTTATTATCAGAATCTCAAGAACGAATGCTTGTGGTTGTTGAGAAAGGGAAAGAAAAATTAGTACAAGATGTGTTTGAAAAATGGGATTTAAATTGCGCACAAATTGGTGAGGTTACTGCTGGACCAAATATAAAATATTATATGTACGAAGAGTTGGTTGCTGATGTGCCTGCCAACGATTTAGTTTTAGGTGGTGGAGCACCTATTTACAAAAGAGAATATAAAGAGCCTGCTTACTTTGCTGAGTCAAAAAAATTCGACATCAATACAATCCCTGAGCCAAAAGATTTAAAGCCAGTGATGCAGCAATTATCAAAGCTACCAAACTTAGCCAATAAACGTTGGATTTACAATCAATATGACAGCATGGTGGGTGGTATTAATATGAGTACCAACGCCCCAAGCGATGCAGCTCTTGTTAATATAAAAGGAACTAAAAAAGCTCTGGCAATGACAGTTGATTGCAATTCCAGATATGTTAATGCTGATCCTGAAATTGGTTGTGCCATTGCAGTGAGTGAAGCTGCTCGTAACATTGTTTGTAGTGGAGGCATTCCAAGTGCCGTTACAAATTGTTTAAATTTTGGAAATCCTTATAATCCTGAAGTCTATTGGCAATTTGTTGGATCCATTAAAGGAATGAGTAAAGCTTGTTTAAAATTTAAAACACCTGTTACTGGAGGAAATGTGAGTTTTTACAATCAATCAAGTTATGAAGGTCCTGTTTTTCCGACACCTACCATCGGTATGATTGGGATTTTGGAGGATAAGGAAAATCAAATGACCTTGAATTTTAAAGATGAAACAGACTTGATTTACTTACTAGGAAATAGCAAAAATGATATTTCATCGTCCGAATATTTATACAGTTTTCATAAAGTAAAAAATACACCAGCCCCGTATTTTAATTTAGAAGAAGAGTTTCAATTACAAAACCTTATCACATCTTTAATTAAAAGCAAGGCCATTAAATCGGCACATGATGTGAGTGATGGCGGTTTATTTATGAACTTGCTAGAAAGTGCAATGGTAAATAATTTAGGCTTTGAAATTAATACCGATGTTAATTTCCGTAAAGATGCTTTTTTATTTGGTGAGGCTCAAAGTAGGATAGTTATTACTGTTTCAAACAATTCAAATATTGAAAGTGAATTAAAAAAACAAAATATCTCATTTACAAAGTTAGGCGTTGTAAAGGGAAAAGCTTGTGTAATTGATGGAACAAATTATGGTGCTATTTCAGAATTCAAACATGATTTTGATACAAGTATTGAAAATTACATGAATTAAAAATGCATAATGTCTAAAACAGTTTATCATCAAGCAAATACGCGCGGCCATGTCAATCATGGATGGTTAAACGCACATCATTCATTCAGTTTTGCAAGTTGGCAAGATAGAACCCGTATGCATTTTGGTGTGTTACGTGTTTTAAATGATGATGAAATTGCAGGTAAAATGGGCTTTGGAATGCACCCTCATGATAATATGGAAATTATTACCATCCCTTTGGTAGGCGAATTAGTGCACAAGGATAGTATGGGAAACAGCGCCATCATTAGTGCAGGACAAATACAAGTAATGAGTGCAGGAACTGGCATTACTCATAGTGAATTTAATAACACCAATGATACTCTAAAACTATTGCAAATATGGGTATTCCCAAAATTACAAAACGTAATTCCGCGTTATGATGAATTAACTTTAAACGAAACAGATAGGGTAAATAAATTTCAACAAATCTTATCGCCAAATGAAAAAGATGCAGGTGTTTGGATACATCAAGATGCTTGGTTTAGTTTAGGGAAATTTGATAAAAACAGAAAAGAATCTTACACTGTAAAAAAACAAAACAATGGGGTATATGTTTTTGTAATTAGCGGTAGTGCTTCCATCAACGAACAAGTTATAAATACCCGCGACGGATTTGGAATTTGGGATACCACCTCATTTGATATTTCTATTTTAAATGATCATACCGAGATATTATTAATGGACGTGCCCATGGAATTACCTAATCATCACTAAAGTGAATTGCAAAACATCTGATCATTTAAACATTTATTTTGAAGTTCTTGGTAACTCAAATGCTAAGCAAACAATTGTTTTTTTAAACGGCTTGTCTCAATCTACCATCTCATGGGCGCTAACGACTCCTTATTTTACAGCAAATTATAAAATCATTTTAATTGATTTTATATTCCAAGGGCAAAGTGACAAAACTGGCGACTGGAGAAGTTTTGATCAACATGCCAAAGATGTATTAACTGTTTTAAATTTTTTAAAAGAAGAACAAGTGATTGTTTGTGGCTTATCTTATGGAAGTTTGGTGGCGCAACACATGGCGGTCAATTTCCCAAAACAAATTTCTAAATTAATTTTGGTTTCTACATTTGCTCGCAAAACGCCCTATTATGAAGCCATCGAACTATCTTGGTGGAGAGCTTTAGATTTCGGAGGTTATAGTTTAATGTTAGACATTATGTTACCATCTGTATTAAGCGAAAATTATTTTACCAATCCTTTGATTCCAATAGATTTATTGAAACAAACCAGACAAGGGTTAAATGACGATAAGCAAGCTTTGTTTAAACTTATGCGAGCAACAAAAGAAAGAGAAGATTATCGAAAAAAGTTGGCATTAATCGATGTTCCTGCCATTGTTATTCAAGGAGATAAGGATTTATTATTTCCAGTGCATATGGCTAAAGAAGTTTCTGACTCCATCCCTCATTGCCAATTGTCTGTTATCCCTAATGCTGGACATACACTGAATTTAGAGGCAGTGCCACAATTAAGCTCATTGATTTTAGAATTTCTAAAAAGCTAATATACTTCGTTAATTATTTTTATTTTTATCAATCAGAAATTAAAATGAAATCAAGTTTTATAGAAGAATTAAAATGGAGAGGCATTTTACATGATTTGATGCCAGGAACAGAAGAACTATTGAGCAAAGAAATGATCACTGGCTACATAGGTTTTGATCCAACTGCTGATAGCTTGCATGTAGGTAGTTTATCGCAAATTATGACTTTGGTGCGTTTTCAATTGGCAGGACATAAACCTTTAGCTTTGGTTGGAGGCGCAACAGGCATGGTTGGTGACCCAAGTGGTAAATCTTCTGAACGCAACTTATTAGATGCTGATACTTTAAATACAAATGTTGAAGGCATTCGAAAGCAATTAAAAAAATTTTTAGACTTTGATTGCGGAACGAACAGTGCAGAATTGGTAAATAATTATGATTGGTTTAAAAATTACTCATTTTTAAATTTTATCCGTGATGCTGGCAAACACATTACAGTAAATTATATGATGGCTAAAGATTCGGTAAAGAACCGAATTAATGGGGATGCAGGAATGTCATTTACAGAATTTAGTTACCAACTCATTCAAGGGTACGATTTCTATCATTTATGGAAAGAAAAAAATTGTAAAGTTCAAATGGGTGGTTCGGACCAGTGGGGAAACATCACTACTGGCACTGAATTTATTCGCCGTAAGGCAAGTGGAGAAGCTTTTGCGTTAACTACACAATTAATTAAAAAAGCTGACGGAACTAAATTTGGTAAATCAGAAAGTGGCAACATTTGGTTAGATAGAGAAAAAACATCTCCGTATAAATTTTATCAGTTTTGGTTAAACGTAAGTGATGAAGATTCTAAAAATTATGTTCGCATTTTTACGATGTTATCTTCATCCGAGATTGATGAATTAGAACAGAAACATCATGCGGCGCCTCATGAACGCCATTTACAAAAAGCGCTGGCTAAAGAAATAACCATTCGTGTGCATTCAGAAGAAGATTTTAATAACGCTGTTGCCACTGGTGAATTTTTATTTAAATCAAAAGCTGAAGATCTTACAAACTTAAATGAGATTAAATTTGAAAAATTATTAGGAGGCATCGATACGTTTGAAATTAAGAAAACAGATTTAGCAACTCCAACCAACATCATTACCCTATTGGTTGAGAAAGCAAAAGTATTTCCAAGTAATAATGAAGCTCGGAAAATGATTATTGGCAATGCATTGAGCATTAATAAAACAAAAATTTTAGACCCTTCGCTTACACTTGATGTTTCAGCATTTACCCATCAGCAATATTTATTAATAAGTAAGGGAAAGAAAGAAAATTATTTACTCAAATTGATTTAAACTAAAAGTTGGAACAACAGTGAAAAAAAATCTCTCCACGTTTCAAATTATATCTCTAAATCATTGTTTTTTATGAAGTTAATCATATCTCCTTAGAATTTAATTTTATAAAATATTTCCAAATGTTGTGATATTATATTTAATTAGAGGTATATTTAATCACTAAAATTATCTTTAAATGAAGCGGTTTATCATTCTTTTAACAATCTGTTTATCTTCAATTTTTCTTTTTAATTTTTCTCAAGATTATTTTGAAGTATCTAAAAATCTAGACATTTTTAATACACTTTACCGAGAATTAAACAGTGCTTACGTGGATGAAACAAAACCAGGGCAATTAATGAAAACTGGGATAGAAGCCATGCTAGCTTCGTTGGATCCTTACACAAATTATTATACAGAAAATGATGTTGAAGATTATAAATACCTCACGACAGGAGAATATGGAGGTATTGGCGCATTGATACAAGATGTCAATAAAAAAATTACAATAACTGAGCCATACGAAAACTTCGCTGCATATAATGCTGGACTAAGAGCTGGCGATGAGATTATTGAAATAAATGGACAAAGTTTAATAGGAAAAAAAACAGATGACATCACTACTTTATTAAAAGGGCAAGCGGGTACCCCAATTAAATTAAAAATTATTCATTTGGGCGAAACCAATCCAACTGAAATAAATTTAAAAAGAGAGGAAATTAAAATAAAAGCAGTTTCTTATTCTAATGTATTAAAAAATGACATTGGCTATATAAAATTGACAAGCTTTACAGAAAATTGTTCGAACGAAGTAAAAGAAGTGTTTTTAAAATTGAAAGAAAAAAATTGCAAATCTCTCATTATTGATTTAAGAGGGAATCCAGGAGGCCTTTTAAACGAAGCAGTTAATATTGTTAATTTTTTTGTAGACAAAGGGCAAGAAATTGTTTACACAAAAGGTAAAGTGAAAGAATGGGAAAAAAGTTATATGTCCGTTAATAACCCCATAGATACTCAAATTCCATTGGCTATTTTAATTGATAATAATTCAGCATCAGCTTCTGAAATTGTTGCTGGCGCACTTCAAGATTTGGATAGAGCAGTTATTATTGGGCAACGTTCTTACGGGAAAGGCTTAGTTCAGCAAGTTCGAGATTTAACTTATAATGCAAAATTAAAAGTAACTGTTGCAAAATATTATATACCAAGCGGAAGATGCATTCAAGCTTTGGATTATAGTCACAAAGATGAAGATGGAAGGGTTGAAAAAATTCCAGATTCTTTAATAACAGCTTTTAAAACCAAGAACGGGAGGATTATCTACGACGGCGCTGGCGTTTTACCAGATTATAAAACAGAGCCCTTAAAGTACAGCAATATATTAACACACTTATTAAACAAAAATTACATTTTTACCTATGTAAACAGTTATATTTTGCAACATCAAAATATTTTAAAGTCTACAGAGTCTATAAAATTGAGTGATGAAGATTATGCTCAATTTGTAAATTATCTCAAAGAAAAAGATTTGAATTATAAAACACAGAGTGATTATTCGCTTGAAGATTTAAAACAAGATGCCATCAAAGAAAAATATTATGAGAGTATTAAAACAGAATACATGGCTTTATTTGATAAAATGAATTCAAATAAAAGAGAAGATTTGATGAGATTTAAATCTGAAATAAAACAATTTATAGAAGAAGAAATTGCGTCACGAACTAAATTTCAAAAGGGAAGGGTTGAAGTGTCACTTCAGTATGATAAAGATCTTGAAGACGCAGAAAAAGTATTAGCTGATTCACAAAAAATGAAATCAATTCTTACCACAATTGAAAAACCTACAAAACCTTTCAACGCCAATAAAAAATTTTAGGAAAACATAATACTATTTGAAATTGCAATAAAATAGAGTATTTTTGATAAAAATTATTAAATCATTATAATTCATTATGGGAAAAGGAGATCCAAAAACAAGACGTGGTAAAATTCAAATAGGTTCATTTGGCGTTGTTCGTCCAAGAAAAAAAGCTTCAGCTAAAAAAGTAGCTCCGAAAGTAAAAGTTGTAAAAGAAGTTTCAGAAAAAAAAGCAAGCCCAGCAAAAAAAGCAAGTCCCGTAAAAAAAGCAGCTTCTAAAAAAGCGGCTTCCAACAAAGAAGACTAACAATAAAATAACCGCTGATTAGCGGTTTTTTTTTACCTCTATATGTAATACCATTTTAAAGTGTCAGAATTTAATCCTTCAATAACGAAAATAGGAATACTGGGTGGTGGGCAACTTGGACGGATGCTTATACAAAACGCCATTAATTATAATTTGCATATTTCTTGTCTTGATTCAGATGCAGAAGCACCATGCAAAAATATCGCGAATGAATTTACAAAAGGCAGCATCACAGATTATGACACCGTATTAAAATTTGGGAAAGATAAAGACATTATAACCATTGAAATTGAAAACGTAAATGTAGAGGCTTTAAAAGAACTGGAAAAACAAGGAAAAAAAGTATTTCCTCAGCCAAGTGTTATTGAAGTTATTAAAGACAAAGGATTACAAAAAATGTTTTATCAGCGCAATGACATACCAAGCTCTGATTTTTTTTTAATTGAAAATAAAACTCAAATTGAAAAATACGCTTCCTTTTTTCCATTTTTTCAAAAATTAAGAACTGGAGGGTATGATGGCAAAGGTGTTGTAAAATTAGGACATCCAAATAAGATTGATCAAGCATTTAACGAGCCCAGCGTCTTAGAGCGATTGGTTGATTTTCAAAAAGAAATTGCAGTGATTGTTGCTAGAAATGAAAGCGGAGAAACCAAATGCTTTCCTGCTGTAGAATGTCAATTCAATCCAGAAGCCAACTTGGTGGAATTTTTATTTTCTCCAGCTAATATTAAACCCTCCGTCGAAAAGCAAGCGAATGAAATTGCTTTAAAAATTGCAGAGAAACTAAATTTAGTGGGCATTTTGGCGGTTGAATTATTCGTCACTAAACAAGGCAAAGTATTGGTTAATGAAATTGCCCCTCGACCTCATAACAGCGGGCATCAAACAATTGAGGGGAATATAACGTCTCAATTTGAACAGCACATTAGAGCCATTTTAAATTTGCCACTTGGAGATACGTCTATTATTAAACCTGCCGTAATGATTAATATTTTAGGAGAGAAAGGGTACGAAGGTATTGCAAAGTATGAAGGATTAATAGACGCATTAAAATATAAAAGTGTCTATGTGCATTTATATGGAAAAACAAATACAAAACCTTTTCGTAAGATGGGACACGCCACAATTGTAGACAATGATTTAGAATTAGCGAAAAAAAAAGCAATCACGATAAAAGATTTAATTAAAGTAATTTCATAATTTATTTATTTTAGCGAGGACTAATAACAAATAATCAACATCAATTATATGGTAGGAATAATAATGGGTAGCAGCAGTGATTTAAAAGTCATGAGTGAGGCAGCAGAGTTTCTCAAAAAATTAGATATACCTTATGAAATTAAAGTTGTTTCGGCCCATCGAACGCCAGAACTCATGTTTGACTATGCTAAAAACGCACATAAAAATGGCATTAGAGTTATCATAGCTGGCGCTGGCGGCGCAGCACATTTGCCCGGAATGGTTGCTTCATTAACGGCAATCCCTGTTATTGGCGTGCCCGTAAAATCAAGTAATTCGATTGACGGTTGGGATTCGATTCTTTCTATTTTACAAATGCCTAACGGTGTTCCTGTTGCTACAGTTGCCTTGAATGCTGCACAAAATGCTGGAATTCTTGCGGCTCAAATTTTAGGGAGCGCTGACGCAGAAATTTATAAAAAACTACTTGCTTTTAAGGATGACTTAAAAGAAAAAGTGATTAAAAGCTTTGAAGATATTAAATAATTACTTTGAAGATTGGCAACACCAATCTTGAAATTCAAGTAAACTCACTTTTTTTATTTGCATAAAAAAATTCACTGTTTTGATAAGGACTAGGAATAAAAATCATGACCTTTTTGCAATAAAGATTTTTTCAATTGTATCAAAATGAATTTTCAGACACCAACTTTACAAAATAAATGAAATAGCATGAATGCTCAAGTTGACAAATATTTAATTGATGGCTGCATGCGCTGCAAATATGGCGCTACAATTGATTGCAAAGTCAATAAGTGGAAAGAAGAATTATTAATTCTGAGACAAATAGTATTGGAAAGCGGTTTGAAAGAAGAGTTAAAATGGAGCGTGCCTTGTTACACGTTCAATCATAAAAATGTATTGATTATGAGTGCATTTAAAGAATATACTTGTCTTAGTTTTTTAAAAGGCGCCTTATTAAAAGATAAAGAAGGCATTCTTATGAAGCAAGGAGAGCATTCACAATCCGCAAGGATTATTAAATATACTGATTCAAAACAAATTATTAAACAGGTGACTATCTTAAAGTCATATATTCAAGAAGCCATTGAGATAGAACAATCAGGAAAAAAAGTGGTATTGACTAAAAATCCTGAATCAATACCTGATGAATTAACAAATGAATTCAGCAATGACTCTGAATTTAAAAAGTCCTTTTATGCGCTTACACCTGGACGACAAAGGGGTTATATCATTTATTTTTCTGCCCCTAAAAGTGCTCAATCAAAAATAAATAGAATTGAAAAAAGCAAGCAAAACATATTGAACGGAATTGGATTGAACGACAAATAAATTTACAATCTAAAAAACATGAAATCAAAATTCATAAGCGTATGTTTTCTAAGCTTTATATAATGACAATTGTATATTTAGTTTTTAGTCAAATAACCTTCAAATGAAATTTATTTGATTTTCAATAATTTAGTAGCTTAAATGTTAACAACTCTATTTTTCAGTCAAATAAACTTTTTTTTAATTGTTAATAACTTATTAATTCAGTCAAATGACCGTCAAATAAATAACTATTTGAAAATAAGCTATTTAATGTTATTATTTATGTTTTACGACTTATATTGTCAAATAAAAACTAAGCCCAATTAGGAATATACCTTACAAGTTTT
The DNA here is from genome assembly GCA_046345275.1 of Bacteroidota bacterium. GTDB lineage: Bacteria > Bacteroidota > Bacteroidia > B-17B0 > Aurantibacillaceae > UBA4416. Next base: position 15,409 of record JBKDJY010000125.1, on the reverse strand, counting down.
CGAGACTTACTATCAGGGTCTTCTTGTTTTATTAAACCAGTTTCAAACGTATCTTTTATAATACGTGAAACCATCGCTGCATTTTCATCAGCAATTTTAAAGCGTTCTCTTAAACTTTGATTAGTCATCCTTTCGTTCATTACATATTTTAAGCAAGCGTGCTGATAACATGCTCTAATTCGATCTTTTTTATCCATATCAGAAAACTTTAAATACGAATACAGAATCACTTTTGTGTGCTTTTCCTGAATTTGAATATCAATTGCTGGCAATTGAAACATTTCAATCGAAGAAATGACTTTATCTATTCCACTACCTTTTTCTTCACAAATTCTAAACCTTCGCATAATGCCAGCTAAATCTTCGTTACGCGATTGATACTCATCAATAAAACGATTAGGCGTAATTAAGGGTAAGCCAGGATTTGAAATTTCGACTCTATCAGAATATATTTCAACCATTGGGCCAGTTCCTCTTTCAGAAAAATCTTGATGAATAATTGCATTAGCAACAAGCTCTCTTATTGCTATTTCGGGATACATGGTAACATTATCTCTTAATGCCTGACCTATAACTTCATTAGATGGTAATTGGTCATTGATATATTTCATTAATCGTTGAAAGCCTAAAGCGTAGCCATAAATACCCTCTTGATCCTTCAATGTTTTTAATTTACTTTTACCACTATATTGAATTACCCTAACTGATTTTCGTTTTATAGTATCAAAATCAGGTATGTTTTTAGCAAATAATAAGGCACCTAAATTTGTGATTGAATACCCATTAGTTGTGGCTTTTATAAATTTTTCTGATTCAAATTTTTCAATAACAGCCTCCCTATTTGTTGGGTAAGGTATTTTTAATAAATCAAAATAACATTGTGTATCTAAAAGCTTAATAACTTCTTCTGCTGTATCTACTTGCAATGCAATGGCTTTTTCAAACAATTGTTTGGGTGCTTTTGTCCAAATCTTTTTTTCTTTTTCAGGAAAATCTTTTAATGTTCGTGTAATACTTCCAATCCTAATGTAATCTATATAATCAAAACTTGTTGGTTGGCTTTGTGCTGATTGTATTTGAAAAAGAGAAATTAGTTTGCTTTCGTAGACTGTTTCAAAAACAGAAATTTCTATTCGAGGAGATAATCTTTGTAACAACCAATGCTCTAATTCATCCTTTGCAACCTTTTCAGATTTTGGACGGAAACTTGTTCCAACGGCTTGCAATGTTTTATCATCAACACCAAATACTAAATATCCAAATGGTTCATTTTTCAAACATGCGCCATTACTTAGTGCCGAAACATATTTACCTATATCTGAGGGAGATTGATGATTAAGTTTGAATTCAACCCATTCGCATTCCTTGGGGAGTTTAAGCAACCTTTCGATAATTTTATTTAACTCAATTTCTTTCATCAACAACTTTTATATTTTTATTTTAAAAACTCATTTAACCCTCCACAATTTTAATTTCTTCTTCCGTTAAATCATATAGCTTGTAAACCATTTGATCTATCTCTTTATCTGTAGCATCAATTTTTGATTTTAGTTCCAATGCTTTTTTTGATTCTGTATTAAAATATTCTTCCCATTCTGCCTCATCAGACAAAGACAGTTTAATTTTCTTTTTAGTTAATTCTTTTATGAAATCAGAAAACGAAAGTAAATACCAATCTTCTAATTTTTTTGGTAAATTTTCTAATTCAAATTTACGTTGTAATGCGCGTTGAAATTTTTGAGAAAGCTCTTGTAACTCTTTGTTTAAAGAAAGCATGAGGTCTCCTTTTTCAATAAATGAATTTTGAAAAGCAGTTTCGATTATAGGTAACAATTCAACTTGAAAAACTCTCAATTCAATATACCCTCCACTTAAAGCAGTATTAATATATTTTTTTCTTGCGTAGAATGATAATAATTTCGAATTCAATAAAGTTAATAAGTATTTCGTGGTAAGTTCAGAGTTTGTTGTTATACAATATGTAGTGTTAATTGGCACTAATCCATGTTCATCATAAAATGCTTCTATGTTGTAGCAAAGTTTTTTTAGAATTATTTTATTTTTAACTTTATCATAATCTCTACTCCCATTTGAAGTCTTATTTGTTTTAGGAATTGCAAAATATTTTCCAATTGAATTATTTGAAACTACTAAATCATTGCCGTCTATAATATTTTTAGAAGTAGCTAATGGACGCCAAACTTTAAAGTTGATTTTCTTTACACTCTCTATTTTTAATATTAATGATGTGAAAATATTATTTAAAATTTCCTTTATAGATTTAATTTCAAAATCTTTTTTACTTAACATCGTTAAATTATCATTTTGAAATTTCCTAAAAACAAATATAATCGGGTAAACTGAAGCATCAACAAATACATTTTCATCTGTTAAATCCCAATATGATTCAATAATTATTTTGTTTTTTAAAAATTCTAACACACCTTCACCATATTTTGACACTAAAAATTTATCTGGTAAAATGTAGGACATTAGCCCATTATTTTTTGTAATTTTATTTAAGAGTTCCATGAAAAGCACATATAAGTCATACTGGTCTATTGCACTTTTATAATTTATTTTGTAAAATAATTTATCTTTTTCTAATATATTGCGGTTGCTAACATAAGGTGGATTACCAATTATAACATCAAAACCGCCATTTTCAAAACCTTTACTATCCCGCTTATAGCTATAAGGCGCAGGAGGTTCATGAAATTCGTTAAGTAATCCGTGTCCATCATCTTTATATTTGCCTAACTCATCGCCATTGTTAATTTTAGGATTAATAATTCTATCATTAACAGGTATATAATTTTTAGTGCCTTTATATCTAGGGAATACTTGTTGAAATTCAGCATACCAATTAAACGCTTTATCACCTGCAACTGCAACATCATCAATTAATGAGTTGCCACATTTAATGTTACTGTTTAAATCATTTAATTTACGGTTTGGTTGCGCTGTGCGTAGCCACAAAGAAATCTTTGCAATTTCAACGCTTTCTTCGTTAATGTCTACGCCAAAAATATTATTTTCTAAAATGCTTTGCTCCACATCACTTAAAATCAAAGCATCACCAAATAGTTTGGCTCGTAACTCATCAATGTATCTGTGTTCGTTAATTAAAAAATCTAAAGCCTGATTTAAAAAAGCTCCCGAACCGCAGGCAGGGTCGCAAATGGTGATTTGTAATAACCAATTGCGGTAGTCGGTTAATTTAGTGGCTAAGTTTTGTATGGTTGTTTTGTTGCGTTTTTTATCAGTAATATATTCTTCTTCAATAATTTTAAACTCTACTTTTTTATCATGACACAATTTACCCACCGTATTATCTACAATATATTTTGTAATGTATTTAGGTGTGTAAAAAACGCCATCTTTTTTACGCTTGGAAGCCCCGCCCAACCTCCCCGAAGGGGAGGAGTCATCAATAGTATTAGCTAAACTTTTTGCTAATTCATCAACATCATTTAATGAGTTTTCGAAAATATGACCTAATATGTTGACATCAACTTCACTGGCAAAATCGTAATTGCTTAATTTTTCGGTATGTTTAAATAATAACGCATCATCAATTTTTAGTGTATTTAATGCTTCATCTTCTTTAAATAAACCACCATTGTATGCGTAAATTTGAAATTCTTCTTTTTTATTAGCTGCCGTTTGGCTAAATGCCGGTAAGGAAACTTTTGCACCTACATTTAAATCGCTAAAATATATTTTGTAACGATCGTATAAAGAAACTTCAATACGCATTTCTCTTAACTGTTGCCATTCTTTATTAATTCTAAAAATTAAATTGGTTGGCAACAAGCCTCTGTCTTCGGCAAAAAATATAAATAAAAAACGGTCTAATAATTTTTGTGATTTTTGAAACAACTCCAATGGATCGTTGCCAGGATTTAAAGCCACTAAATTGTGATGCAATTCTCTTTTAAATAAAGAGTAATCGTTATACAGTTTTTTAGTAATTACATCTTCCTGACTTACAGATTCGTCTTTTATGTTTTTTGGAACATTGTTTTCGATGTTTTTATATGCCAAGCACAAATAGAGCAACTGAAATTCTTCTTCCGTTAATTTGAATAAATTGAACTCTATGTGTTCTATGGCATTATCAATATAAAAACGAAGCTTTTCGAAATTAGACGTAATGACATAAACGCATTGATGCTGATTGTTTTTATAATTAAATGCCTGACTTTCTACCTTCCCTAAATCGGTTGTTCCTGTTCCTTTTAATTCGATTACAGCAGTTACGGTATTATTAATGATAATTGCGCCATCTGCCTTTTTACTATCCTTAATGTTTTTATATTCGGTAGTTAAATTAAAATTAGGTTCTGGATTTAGCGTATAGCCTAAAACCTTAACAAACAATTCTCTTAAAAAACCTTCTTGAAACTGTTCCTCTTTTGAATGATGTATATTTTCTTGAATGGTAGCATTATGGAAATAGGATGTAAACAGATTCCACTTTTCTTTAAGTAACTCCTGATTTATGGAATTGATATGCTTTTTAACTATCGATTTTTGAAATATGAGCATACTTACTATAGAAATTTTTGTAGGCTAAATATAATGTACATTTTTAAGATAATTGCAAGGATTTCCTGCTCTCTTTAGTATTTTCACCAACAGGCCACAGTTGTTTCTCGTAATGTTCTAAAAAATCAAATTCGTTGCCCACTTAATTACAGTCACAGACATTGGACAGACAGATGATTTGCGAAGAAAGAACCTAATTCTTATTTTTTACTCTTTAAAGCACATTGCTTTGATGAAGTTTGAAATTGATTTTAGGGTAATACAATCTTATGCTATGAAAAACCAACGCAAAAACCAAACAAAAAATCCAAAACAAAAAAACGGTTTGGTTGTCAAATATCAAATTATGTATATTTACACGTCAAATAATTGCAAAGCATAAATTTGTATGCATTGAAAATGAAATATAAAAACATTCTTATATGATAAATAGAGTTGTAAAAAACGCCGAAGAAGCCATCAAAGATATTACTGATAACATGACCATTTTATTTGGAGGATTTGGTTTATGTGGAATTCCAGAAAATTGCATTGACGCTTTGGTAAAAAAAGGAACAAAAAATTTAACTTGCGTGAGTAACAATGCAGGAGTAGATGATTTTGGTTTGGGATTATTATTGAGAACCAAACAAATTAAGAAAATGATATCTTCTTATGTTGGAGAAAACGACGAATTTGAACGTCAAATGTTAAGCGGAGAATTGGAAGTAGAATTAATTCCGCAAGGCACTTTAGCTACACGCTGTTTGGCAGCGGGTTATGGAATGCCAGTGATTTATACACCCGCAGGTGTTGGCACTGAAGTGGCCATTGGAAAGGAAGTGCGCACATTTAATTATAATGGTGAAACCAAAGAATATTTAATGGAAAAAGCTTTTGAAGCAGATTTTGCCATTGTAAAGGCTTGGAAAGGAGATCCTGCTGGAAATTTGATTTATAGATCCACAGCACGTAATTTCAATCCAATGATGGCAATGGCTGGTAAAATAACAATTGCTGAGGTTGAAGAATTAGTGGAACTGGGGGAATTAGATCCTGATCACATTCATACACCTGGCATTTATGTGCATCGTATTTTCAAAGGCGAGAAATACGAAAAAAGAATTGAGCAAGTAACGGTAAGAAAAAGATAAGCCTTTTTTGAAAAATTCAAAGAGCCTAAACTACATTTCACACAAACCGCTTTAAATCAGCAAGCCCAACATGCTAAAAATAATGAAGCAAAATTATTTATCTATTTTTAGTTGGGGTTTATTGCTCTTCAGCATCATCACATCATATTCTCAATTTACAGAAAATTCCTTTCAATTCTTTTTTCATTCAGATTCGTTGGGAATACCAAACTTTTACAAAGACATTGTGAATGACAATGGACAATTGAAAGATTGGTATTGGGCGCCATCTCCAAGTTTTTTTCCAGATGTAGCCATTTATTTTTTGATGGCAACACTTTTTAAATTAAGCGTTTTAAAAACACTTTTTATATCAGGAATTGTGCAAGTTTTAATTCTAGCCAATTTGTTGATTTATTTTTTTACGAAACTAGTTGATGACGATTTAAAAAAACACAAGTGCTTCATCCCATTTTTTATTTCATTGTATTTTTTTGAAAGCCTTTATTTTAGTAAGGATTTACAATTTTCCTTTTATTTAATGACCTTGGGTTTTCATATTGGTAGTTTTTTAAACGCCCTTATTTTAGTTTGCTTTCTCATTAATGATAGATCTTCTAAAATTAAGTATGTGTTTTTATTTTTCTTTTCAATCATCGCAAGTTTCAATGACAGGCTTTACATTGTAATGTTATTAATGCCGATGAGCGCAGCGCTTTTACTGACAATTAAAAACCAAAACAAAAGATATGCTTTTATAAGCATAGCCTGTATCGTTTCAGGAAGTATATTAGGTCTTTATTCATTTAAATGGATCAACGCGCATCATTTCATCAACTTCTTATCACCGCATAAAATATATGCTTTCGAAAACATTTCATCTTCTTTCAATATGTTTATTGAGCAAATAAAAAATTGTATCATCAATCCTGGTTTTGCGAGTTTTCAAATAGTATTTACAATTTTTTCTGTCATCTTTTGTTCAGTTTATGGTTTTATAAAAAGAAAAACGCTACCAACACATCATTTATTTTTAATCTTATTTTATATTCTCTTTTGTATCTTCACTTGGGCTGCACCTATCGTGAATGGTAATTATACTGGCTACGATACCTTGCGGTATAACGTTTATCCCTTCTTTTTTTCTTCAGTCATATTTGCATGGCTTTTGGGCTTTATCATCAATAAAATTGCCAACCAATTGGTAAGTCAAGTTATCCCACTGTCAATGGTAGCAGCAGCGTTATTTTTTATTGGATTAAAAATCAATGTAAAAGGTGTAGACACATATATCAATTACTATCCTGATACGGTAAGAGAAATTGATAGTGTAGCTTCAATTTATCATTTAAAAAGAGGCATATCAAATTATTGGATTGCAAGAAAAACAACCATGTTGTCAAAAAAGAAAATTTCAATATTTTCTGTTTACGAAGGCTGTAACATTCAAGAATTAGGCACCAACATCAATTGGTATTATAACGCTCCGTTTGATTTTGTTGTAGGAAACAAATTATCACAGGAAGCAATTTTAAAAAATTTTATAATTAAAGATACAATTGTTACCAATCACCATACAATTTTTACGGTGGAAAAATTCATTTATCCGAAAGGGGAATATTTCCCCGTATTATTAGCGAAAAAATTATGATGGGGTCATTCGTTAGATTATCAAACAAAAATTAAATATTTAGGTAGCATAGTAATTAAAGATGATGTATTTTTAAAACAAAATAGAAATTAGAAAACAGAATAACTTTAGCATAAACATAAAAACAAAATAATCATGTTAGACAAAAATGGAATAGCAAAACGTATTGCGCAAGAAGTAAAAGATGGCATGTATGTTAATCTTGGCATTGGAATCCCAACATTGGTAGCAAATTTTATTCCAGAAGGCGTTAATGTTGTTCTTCAATCTGAAAATGGAATTCTTGGCACTGGACCTTTTCCTTACGAAGGAGAAGAAAATGCAGATTTGATTAATGCCGGAAAACAAACGGTTACCTTATTAAAAGGCGCTTCGATTTTTGACAGTGCCGTCAGTTTTGGAATGATTCGGTCACAAAAAGTTCATCTTACCATCTTAGGAGCGATGGAAGTGAGTGAAAATGGTGATATTGCCAATTGGAAAATTCCTGGAAAAATGGTTAAAGGCATGGGAGGCGCAATGGATTTAGTAGCAAGTGCAAAAAATATCATTGTAGCCATGCAGCATGTTAACAAGGCTGGAGAATCTAAATTGCTTCCTAAATGTGACCTCCCATTGACAGGCATCAAGTGTGTTAAGAAAATTGTAACAGAATTGGCTGTGCTAGATGTATTGAAGGAAGGCGGATTTCGTTTGTTGGAAAGAGCTCCTGGTGTTAGCATCGAACACATAAAAAAAGCCACTCAAGGCAAATTAATTATTGAGGGAGATATTCCTGAAATGATAATTAATTAGTTTTTAAAATTAAATAGGATTGAACCAAACGAAGCATATTAATCATTCAGTTGGAAAAACCATTTTAGTAAGATTAATAAAACCTTCTGTACTATCAATACTAATGATAGTTGTTTTTTCAGTTTGTACCTATAAATATTGGCTTGCTTGGCCGGACCATCCTTTTCACAATGACGTTGACCAATACTATTCATATTTAGTTGCTTATTTTATACACCACGATTTTTCATTTCAATTTACTCATCAATATTGGCTAACAGAAGCGCCCAATCATCAATTAGTACCAAAGGTAACGATGGGTTTATCTTTTTTGTACTTCCCTTTTTTTATCATTGCCAATCAAATTGCGCACGTCTTTAATTATGATGGATTGGGTTATAGCGCGCCATACGCTACCTGTATCCATTTTGGCACTTTATTTTATAGCATCACAGGGCTTTGGTATTGCAGGAAATCCTTACTGATTTTTTTTAATGAATGGGTCACGGCTCTTACGGTATTATTGATATTGTTTGGCACTAATTTATTTTTTTATGTTTACCGCGAAGGAGAAATGTCTCACAGTTATTTGTTTTTTTTGTTTTCGATATTCATGTATCATGCTTTAAAATGGCATGATAACTATAAGAGCAAGCATTTATATGTGATGGCTTTTGTATTAGGATTTGTAACACTCATAAGGCCAACAGATGTTTTAATTTTTCTCATCCCTTTATTGTATAACGTTACAAACGTGAAGGATTTGAAAACAAAATTTTTGTTATTGATTTCTCTAAAATGGCAGTTGTTAATTTTGTTGGGAATATTTATGGCGCCCATATTGCCACAGTTAATTTTTTGGAAAATTCATACCGGACAATTTTTATTTTTTTCTTACGGGAGCAACGAAGGATTTTTTTTTACAGATCCAAAAATATATAGTGTTTTATTTGGTTGGAGAAAAGGTTGGTTTATTTATACACCCATCATGATTTTTGCGGTGATAGGTTTATTTCTAATGTTTAAAAAATGGAAAAATATGTTTTTCCCTATTTTTATTTATCTGTGTTTTAATATATACATCATTAGTTCATGGTGGGATTGGGGATTTGGCGGGTCGCATGGCATGCGTGCGTTGGTTCAAAGCTATGCTTTTTTGGTTTTTCCTTTGGCATTTTTTATAAACTGGATATTTAATTTAAGTAAAAACTGGTTGAAGTTTATTTTAATTCCCTCATGTTTTTCCTTATTCGGTTTTTTTATTTATTTAAATATTTTCCAAGTTTGGTTATTTAAAAATAGTTTAATGCATTGGGATAGCATGACTCGCAATGCTTATGTTTATGCTGTCTTTAAAACAGATTGGACAAAGTCTGAAAGGGTTTTTTTAGAAACATTATTTAAAAATCCAAATTACGAAGAACTCAGGAAAGGAAAACGAGATGAGTAATCTGCCCAAAGTTGCCATCATCATTCCTTGCTATAACGAAGAAAAGAATGTATTGAATTTGTTTTCGGAAATCAAAAACCTTGCACCTTCTTCATTATTCTCGACGGAAGCTATTTTTATTAATGATTGCTCAACAGATAAAACAAAAGAAATTTTAATTTCTAATCACATCCCTCATTTGAATTTGCCAGTTAATTTGGGCATTGGAGGAGCTGTTCAAACTGGATTTAAGTATGCTTTTAAACATGGCTTTGATATTGCTGTTCAAATGGACGGAGATGGACAGCACCCACCATCGGAATTAGAAAAAATGATTTTACCAATTATACAACATCAGGCTGATGTTGTGATTGGCTCACGCTATCTAGAAAAATTAGGGTTTCAATCAAATTGGCTGAGACGCATTGGGATTAATTATTTTAAGTGGCTGAATAAAAAATTAATTAATATAACCATTGTTGACAGTACATCTGGTTATAGAGCACTCAATCAAAAAGCCTTGCAAATTGTTTGTGCGTATTATCCAGATGAATATCCTGAACCAGAATCAATTATTTTATATGCTTTAAATCATTTGCGAATTCAAGAAGTGCCTGTTTTAATGAGAGAAAGGCAAGGAGGCAAATCTTCCATTAAATCCTATAAAACAATTTACTATATGCTGAAAGTAACTTTAGGAATAATTTTTTTATATATTCGATTAAAATTTAATGGAAAACGTCATATCATATAGGCTTCAAATTATAGCCATCATCTCTGCGGTTATTTTTATGTACTTTATTTTTAGATTGATTGCTAAAGGTAAGTTACGTGAGGAATACTCTTTTGTTTGGATTACTTGCACCGCTTTTTTATTATTGTTTTCGATTTGGCGAAATGGCCTTGATGTTATTTCAGGTTTATTAGGCATTTTTTACGCCCCTTCTTTAATTTTTATTGGTGCTTTGTTTGCCATTATTATTTTTTTGGTTCATTTATCGGTTGTAAACTCAAAACAGCATCAGCAAATAAAGGATTTGAGCCAAGAAATGGCCTTGCTAAAAGAAAAACTAGAGGCAATAGAAAAATTGAAAAAATAAGCCTCTGTTCACTGAAATTATTTTCAATTTATTAAAAGCCAATTACAACAAGGGTTTTAGGCTCTCTACTTTTGAGGCGTGTTGGATTGAATTTTTTTTGGCAATAGTATGTGATGGATAGGCTTTTAATTATAACCTCAATTTGTACGTTTATAAAATTTATCTTTTTAATGTATAAATAAATGAACCTGTCATCATCTTAGCCGAATCATGATACAAAACAAGCTTAGAATCTGTTTTATCTTTGGTTTTTAAAAGGTCCATATAAATTGTATCGCCTTCCTCTTTTATGATTCTATACTTGTTCGTTTCTACTATTTTATTGGATGAATTTAAAATTTCCATTTTATCTTTCGTAAAATTAATTTTTTTAAATTGGTTTGTTAAAGAAGAATCTGTGGCCAAAAGTACTAAAGCTGCCCCTGTTTTAAAATCAGTGAGGGTATCTTCAGTCATATTTGTTAATTGAATATTCCACAAGCCCATGTAACTTTTTTGATTTCTTTCGCAGGCATAGATAAAAGCAATGAGTGCAAGTGATATAATTAAACTTTTTTTCATCTTCGTTTTTTTTAAAGGGCTGTAAATTTTTACAGCCCTTGATTGATAAGCCATTAAAAGGCACGATTGAAACAAATTATTTTAATCAGAGCCTCAATTTACGTTTACTAACGCTCTTTTTTTAATGAAAAAATAAATGGCCCACAAATTAATTTTACTTTTTTACCCTTCAAAAACAATTTTGTAATTGTTTTTTTATTTTTATTTGAACTACCCAAATAAATGGTATCATTTTCACTTTTAATAAAAGTACAGGGGAAAGATCCTTCCAGCTTTTTATTAGAACCATCTAAAAAGAACAGAGAGTCTTTTGAAAAACCTATTTTCTTAGGAGGTTCAAGTTGGCCACTACCAAATAAATAAATACCTAAGGCAGCTTCTAAACTAATGGTATCCCCATATATATCAGAATCTGCAATTTTCCAAGTCCCCAAATAATTTTCTTGAGCTGTATTCACATTATGATTGCTGCATGCATACCACAAAGCCATGATTGTTACTATAATTGTTACATTAATTTTCATCTTCATTTTTTTAAAGGGCTGTAAATTTTTACAGCCCTTGATTAATAATTAAGTAAATTATTGTCCTTGTGCTTTAGCAGCTTCTGCTTTCAACCAATTGATCCAATTACCTGTGTCTATATTTGATAAAGGAAGCACATTGTTATTTCCATCCAATAATTTCATATTGTAAGCATTCGGAAATGAATTACCATTAGATGAATAAGCGCTTAGATTTATTACATTATTGTCAACAGGCATGGAGGGGATGATACTAACTGCTGGAGTTTGAAAAGCCGTTGTAGACGAAATATTGTTAGTAAGTGGGGCCACATTATTTGTACTAAACCCACCAATCGCATTATTTGTGCTAAACCCACCTATTGAAGAAAGGCTTCCTAGCTGATAATCAACACCAGCATTACTATATTGAATGGTAGGCTGTTGAATATTAAAGGACGGTGATGTTGCTTGCAAATTAATGTTATTGTTACCAAAAGTTGCAGTAGTTGTTGGGGGTGTATAAACTAATCCTGCAAATTTATGAGTGCCACAAGTTGGTGAATACATTGTTATATTCCAATGATTTAGACATACTAAACTTTCACAAAGTGATATATCTATAGTTCCAGTAATATGCCAAATACACCCATCAGAAGATTTAACCCAACTATCAATTTTGACTTGTCTTGAATAGGCATTAATGGTAAAAAAAGTAAAAAATAATAATGATAAAGATTTAATTGTTTTCATTTTTATAAAATTTAAAATTTACCGCAATTCAGTTGAGATATCTGGCATTACTTTCTATTAAAGGCGGAGCAGTTTTGCTATTCCCGCCAGCATTATTTTTAAGCTCTGTTAGTTTGCCTAACAGCATTCATCATTTCCTTGTTGTCAATCAAAGTTGCACAAGTGATTTCTGAACAGCTTGAGTATTTTAAAATAACTGCTAATTATTTCAATTTATACAAATACAAAAATTTGTTATTTTTTGTATTGCATGTTTACAAATAAACAAAATCCTTTTTTATAAATCAAACAAATAATTCTGTAAAATATCATTTTTCTTAGACGAATCAATTTTCTTATAAATTGCTTCAATTAGCGCTTATAAATATAGCTTATTAAAAACTTAAGCATAAAGCAGAACCATTCTAAACTTTTTGTGAATAATTTTGTCAATTAAATTGTCATTTTTTTTAGTATATTTAACTTCTTATGTAAAAAAATTAGGTTGTTCTAATGAAGTATCGTTTTCTTATTTTCAGTTTCATTTCTATTTGTACTTTTTCTGCAGTATCTCAGGACTGGGTTTTACCATTAACTGGAAAAGTTGAAAAAGCTGGAAAAAAATTACAAGGTGCAATTGTTACATTAATGCAGGGCTCTAAGCAAGTTGCTCAAACCATGACTGGTGATGATGGGGCTTTTAAATTTGACATCCCGCCTAATGGTGAATTCATGGTTTTGGTTACAAAGTCTGGCTTGTGTACTAAAAAATTCCAAATTTCTACCAGAGGCGTTCCTCCAAATGAAAAAGATGACGGCACAAAACGCTTTGATATTCCTGGAATTTCTTTATTTGAGCTGATACCTGGAGTTGATTATTCGGTTTTAAATCAGCCATTGGTAAAAATTCAATATGATGCACTCAAGCAAAACTTTGGTTATGATGAAAATTATTTCACACAATCTTTAGAAGCATTAGATAGATTAAAAAAATTAGAGGCAGATGCGGTTAATAAGCAAAAGGAGTTAGAACTAAATTATCAAACTGCAATAAAAAATGGCGATAAAGCATTTCAAAAAAAAGATTGGAACACTGCTAAATCATCTTACAGCAAGGCTTCCGTTTTAAAACCAGCAGAAAATTATCCGAAAGAACAATTGGCTCAAATTGAAATAATTTTAAAAGACCAAGAGGCATTAAACAAAAAAGCTGAAGCTGAGAAAGCAGCGGCAGCAGACAAAGCAGCGGCCGATAAACTAGCAGCAGAAAAAGCAGCAGCGGATAAACTAGCGGCAGAAAAAGCAGCAGCGGATAAGTTAGCAAAAGATAAAGCAGCAGCGGAAAAAGCGGCAGCAGATAAACTAGCAGCAGAGAAGGCAGCTGCCGATAAACTAGCAGCAGAAAAAGCAGCAGCAGACAAGTTAGCAAAAGATAAAGCAGCGGCTGAAAAAGCGGCAGCAGATAAACTAGCAGCAGAGAAGGCAGCAGCAGAAAAAGCGGCAGCAGAAAAAGCAGCTGCTGATAAGTTAGCGAAAGACAAGGCGGCAGCTGATAAACTAGCGGCTGAAAAAGCAGCAGCAGACAAGTTAGCGAAAGACAAAGCAGCAGCGGACAAAGCGGCAGCAGATAAACTAGCAGCAGAGAAGGCAGCAGCTGATAAACTAGCGGCAGAAAAAGCAGCAGCGAACAAAGCGGCAGCAGATAAACTAGCAGCAGAGAAGGCAGCAGCTGATAAGCTAGCGGCAGATAAGTTAGCGAAAGACAAGGCGGCAGCTGATAAAGCAGCAGCAGAAAAAACCAACATTTCAAAAGCTGAATTCGAAAAGTATAAAAACATTATTGCAAAAGCGGATGGTTTTTTTAACAATAAACAATACCCTGAAGCAAAAAAATCATATCAAGAAGCATTAATTGCTAAAGCGAATGATTCTTATGCTAGAGGTAAATTAATTGAAATAGAAAAAATACTAAATTCTGATAATTCAAGTGTCAATTCAGCTGATGATAAAATGAAAGCCTTAAGGGCAAAATACAAATTAGGTGTGACCGAAGAAACAATTATTGGCCAAGGTGTGGTGATTATTCAAAGAGTGGTTGTAAAAGAAAGCAGTGCATATGTTTATCAAAAAAAATTATTTAGTTGGGGGGGAAGTGCATTTTTTAGAGATGATGAACCCATTACGGAAATAACCTTTAACGAAGAGACGAAAAAATAATAAACTTTATGCCAACTAATTTCAGTGATGTCATTTGTTCAATTTGTAATAATAACGACCCAAAAGAGTTTAAAATAAAATACGCTAAAGAAGATTATAACATTTGTGAATGCAAGCAATGTTCATTTGTTTTTATCCCATCAATCTTTAGAAAAAAAGTTTCTTACCAAAATTATAAAGATTTAGAAGTTGCAAACGCTGTACGAAATGGGAATAATTTCGTTAAAATTGAGCGCCATAAATTGAGATTTAATTTAATCAGAAAATATAAATCAAGCGGTTCTTTATTTGATTTAGGTGTTGGATGGGGGCATTTTTTGTTAACGGGGAAGCAATTGGGTTATGATGTTTATGGCATCGAAATTTCCGAACAGCCATATTTATATTCAAAAAATGATTTAAAATTGCCAGTGGATCACATCGATTTTTTTGAAATGAAAGAAGATAAAGCTTTTGATATTATTACGATGTGGGATGTTTTAGAACATATTGATAAAGCAGATTCCTTTATTGAAAAATGTGCTCGAATATCATCAAAAGACGGGCTTTTAATTATTCAAGTGCCTCAAATTGATTCTTTTTTTGCGAAAAAATATAAACATCATTGGAAAATGATAAGCCTTGATCATGTTAATTATTTTAGGTGGGTTCTAAAAATTCATTTTTAGAGATTTGAATAAAAATCGCAGAACCCATTAAACGATTTTTTGTAATCTGTATTTCAAAAATACGCTATTTTTTTCTTATTTCAACATGATTTTTCTATCTATCTATCTATC
>JBKDJY010000124.1:0-5879 GCA_046345275.1 Bacteroidota bacterium | reverse complement strand
TGAACACAACTCTTGATAGCCTGAAATCTCAAAAAACTCAACTAATTCTGCTGGAAAAATCTTTTCTAAAAATTGTTTGTCGATAACCATGTTTTTTTTAGCAAATATAGTTTATCCCCAGATATTAGGTGTGATCCATTTAAAATACCAATTCCTTTTTTTTGTAAGCAAAATAAAAACCGCCAAAGACTCCTAATAAAACAAACATGGAACCGATGTAAGCAATCGTGTTTCCTGTTTTATAAATGCTTGGCTCAAATTTGAACTCTATTTTGTGTTTTCCTGCTGGTATTTCTAATCCTCGTAAGATATAATTTACACAGGTATGTGGTGTTAATTGATCATCAATATATGCATTCCAACCTTTTGGATAATAAATCTCTGAAAAAACAGCAAAGCCTTTCTCTTTCGCATCTGCTTGGTAAACTAAATCATTGGGTTTGTATGATTCTAAAGTGATTTTACCAGTGTTATTATAACTATCAGCTACAGTTGCTAATTCTTTATTTTTTTGTTGTACAATTATATCGCGCTTTGTGTTAATAGAGTGTAAACCAACAATTTCAGAGTCTGAACTCGAAACAACTTTTACATTTTTAATAAACCAAGCATTTCCATTGGCCGTTTTGTTTTCAACAGGGATAATGGCATCTTTTGTAGGAAGTAAAATATATTTAGTATTTAACATATTTAATACACCTAACTTTGCAGTTAATATTTGCAACAATGAATCGCTTTGAGCTGCATTATTTATTTCATCATAAAATGTTTTTATTTCTCCATCAAGATGGTGATCAATTATTTCTTGATACTTTCTTAATTTAGCACCATGATAGCCGCCAATTGATTTATGATAATAGGAAGTCGTAGCATCATTGAAAGGAGAAACTGATAAATTTAATACTCTAAAATCTAATGTTTTATCGTTCAATAAAACTTCATCAGCTGGGGTTTTTTGAGGAGGAGCATTGTACATTGATTTGGAAACAAAGTTTTCTGCATTCAAATAACGATTGGCAACAGGCCACAAATCAGCCACTATAAAAATTGCAAGCGACACAAATAATAATTCTTTACTCAATTTTTTTATCAAAAAGAAAAACAAAAAAAGAGCGGCTAATCCAATAAATATTAATGAGCGACGGGCATCACTTTTAAAAATGGCTTCACGAGCAATGGTTAAATTACTTAAGAGTTCGGGCATAATAGAAGATATTTGAGTAGCACTTGCGCCGCTTTGCCCAAGCTCATTAGCGATTTGTGTTTCTTCTCCTTCAGGAATAAACGAATTGGTTATGCTTGGAAACAAAGAACTGATCAAACAAAATCCACCAATAACAGCAACAGAAATTATAAATATTTTTTTTAGATCAACTGATTGATTGACAAAAGGCAATTTAATTAAATCTCCTTTTTCAGTCAGCTTAATAAATTTATCAATTGCTAACACTGCTAATAGTGGAATGGTTAATTCGGCAATAACTAAAATCATTGATACAGCTCTAAACTTATTGTAACCTGGCACTAAATCCATAAATAAAGAGGTAAGACCCATAAAATTTTTACCCCATGATAAGGCAATTGATAAAATTGTAACCGCAAACAAAGCCCATTTTATTGGATGATCAATGATGAATAATCCTAAAAAAGCTAATAATATAATGATAGAGCCTATATAAACAGGTCCACTCGTAAAAGGCTGCGTTCCAAAATAAGCATTACTACCAGAAATTTGTTCCTTCATTTCCCTATTCACATTTTTCAAAGCAGTTTTATCTACGCGGCCAATTGCAGCTGATGCACCTCCTTTAAAATTAGGTATTAATAAAGTTCCAGTTTCTCCAACTCCATAACTCCATTGCGTAGCGTAATCTTTATCTAATCCAGAGGTTGATACATTTTGTTTACTCTTACCATTGGCATCTATCGTTAATTCTGATTTACCACGGATGGTGTAATTTCCATATTCATAGGTAGCAAGTAAGTTACCAGCATTTGGCAAAACACTTACTATTGTTGCACTAATAAAAAGTACTGTTGCTAAAAAAAATGGTTTCAAATTCTTTTGCTTGAAAGCATAAAATCCATAACTCAAAACAACAAACCCAAATAACATAAATCCATAATATGAAATCTGCACATGATTGGCATTCAATTCCAAGGCCATAAAAAGTAATGTAACCGCAAAGCCCAACCAATTCTTGCCTCTAAATAATAAAACTAGTCCCCCTAAAGTTGGTGCTAAATAACCAATGGCATTCGCTTTTGAGTTATGACCAGCTTCTAAAATGATATAAAAATAGGATGAAAAACCATAGGCTAAAGCGCCTACGATGGCTAGCCAAGGGTTGATTTCTAAACACAATAACAAAATAAAAAAACCAAGAAAATATAGAAACACATTTCCACTTGGGTGAGGTAAATAAATATGAAAGAACCTATCAATTTTATTTAACCAGTTGCCTGGATATTGTGTTGAAATTTGATAAGCGGGCATTCCACCAAACATAGAATTTGTCCATAACGCTTCCGAATGCTGCGTATTTCTAAAATCAACAGCTTCTTGCGACATTCCTTTATAACGAACAATATCACCTTGCATCAGAGCTTTTCCTGAAAAAATTGGGCTAAACTCAATAATATTGATGATGGCGAATAATGCAATTGCAAAAAAATAAGGGATGTATTTTTTGTAGGTCATAAATGATGGTTTAGAGACAAATATAATAATTGTTTAGACCAAATTGTGCGAAAAAAACATTATAATTATATACCTTTGCCAATCGATGAAAAAACTATTTTCAGTTTTAAAGTATACAAAAGATTATAAAAAAGACACCGCCCTCAATATCATTTGCAACGTCTTATTCTCTTTATTTTCAGTATTTTCAATTGCATTAGCAATTCCATTTTTACAACTCATTTTCGACAATAAAGATAATTCAGCGTACCAAGCTATTATCAACAAAGGGTTGCCTGCGTTTGAATACAGTGCAAAATATTTATCTGATTGGGCAAATTATAAAATGAGTTTCATTATCTTACAAGAAGGAAGACCGCAGGCATTGTTAATCATATGTGTAGTTGTTTTTATCGCTACTTTTTTTAAAAACACAGCGCGGTATTTCGCACTATTTTTTTTAGCTCCAATTCGCAATGGTGTTGAAAAAAATCTAAGAAATAAAATGTTACAAAAATCATTGCACTTGCCATTGTCTTATTTTAGTGATGAACGCAAAGGAGATATGATGAGTAGAATGACAACGGATGTGCTGGAAATTCAATGGTCAATTATGCAAACGCTCGAATTAATAATTCGCGAACCATTATTAATTATTATTTCATTAACCTCATTAATAATTATCAGTCCATATTTAACCTTATATGTTTTTTTATTACTTCCAGTTGCAGGGCTAGTTGTTGCCTTAATTAGTAAGAGTTTAAAAATTCGTTCTGCAAAAGGGAAAGAAATGCTTGGCCAGTTATTTAACATCATGGAAGAAACATTGGGGAGTTTAAAAATAATAAAAGCATTTACTGGAGAAAAATTTGTTCAGCAAAAATTTGAAAAATTAAATGAAGACTTTAATAAAATTTCAGTTGGACTATACCGTCGTTCTGATTTAACTTCACCAGTAAGTGAAATTGTGGTTTTGGGAGCTTTATTATTGATTTTATTTATTGGTGGCTGCATGGTGTTTGACGGTGAAGGAGATTTAAGTGGTGCTGAATTTTTAGGTTATTTTGCAATTGCATCTCAAATTGTCCCTCCAATAAAACAAATAACTTTAGCGTATAATAACATTCAAAAAGGCTTAGCTTCAGAAGAACGCATTGAAAAAATACTGAATGCTGAAAACACGATTACAAATTCTGAAAATCCAACACATATTTCTAACTTTAATGTTAATATAGAATTTAATCATGTAAGTTTTACTTATAAAAAAGGTGATGAAGGTTATGTTTTAAAAAATATTAATTTAACCATTCATAGAGGTAAAACAATCGCTTTAGTGGGGCAAAGTGGAAGCGGAAAAACAACCTTGGCTGATATGATTCCTCGCTTTTATGATACAGATTTAGGGGAAATAAAAATTGATGGTGTCAATATTAAATTAATTGACATTGAAAGTTTACGAAAACAAATTGGCGTAGTAACGCAAGAGAGTATCTTATTTAATGATACCATTGAAAATAATATTTCGTTTGGACTGAATAATGTTAGCAAAGAAAAAATTATTGAAGCAGCAAAAATTGCCAATGCACACAACTTCATTATTGAGCAGCCAGAAGGCTACCAAACTAACATTGGAGATAGAGGATTAAAATTAAGCGGAGGTCAAAGGCAACGTATTAGCATTGCAAGAGCTGTTTTAAAGAATCCGCCGATTCTAATTTTAGATGAAGCCACCAGTGCACTTGATACAGAAAGTGAAAAACTCGTTCAAGATGCTTTAACAAATTTAATGAAAAACAGAACCAGCATTGTTATCGCTCATCGCTTAAGCACCATTATTAATGCTGATGAAATTTTGGTATTAGATAAAGGAGAAATTGTTGAAAAAGGATCTCATGCCGAATTACTTTTAAAACAGGGCATTTATAAAAAACTGTTTGACATGCAAAATTTTAAGTAATAAAAATGATTAAACTCGGACAGACAAATACCTTAACAATTATAAGAGATACGCCTGTAGGTTTATTTTTGGGAGAAGATGAACATGATGTTGTGTTGCTGCCAAAAAAATTTATTGAATCAGGTTTTGATGTTGGAAATAAAATTGAAGTTTTTATTTATAAAGATTCAAATGATCGAATAATAGCAACACGCTTGAAGCCTTATGTGGAAGTTAATAACTTTGCTTTTTTAAATGTAAGTGATACCAATCAATTCGGCGCATTTTTAGATTGGGGATTAGAAAAAGATTTATTTGTTCCTTTTAAAGAGCAAAAAAAGAAAATGGAAACTGGCAGAAATTATGTTGTTTATGTATATATAGATGAACTAACGGACAGAATTGTAGCTTCAAGTAAAGTGAATAAGTTTATAAGTAACGAAAAACTCGAAGTCGAGCAAGCAGATGAAGTTAATTTAATGGTTTACGATGAAACGCCATTAGGATTTACTTGTATAATAAATGGAATTCATAAAGGCCTCATATACCATAACGAAATTTTTCAAGATGTGATGGTTGGTGATGAATTACAGGGATACATCAAAACCATTAGAGAAGGGAATTTAATTGATTTGAGTTTACAAAAAATAGGTTTCAAAAATGTGTTGTCATCTACCGATGTCATTTTAGAATTCTTAAAAGCCAATGAAGGCTTTATGCCATTTACAGATAAATCTTCACCTGATATAATTGAAAGAAAGTTTAAAATGAGTAAATCTACTTTCAAAAAAACGATTGGAATTTTGTACAGACAACGCAAAGTTTCTCTAGAAGAAAATGGAGTTAAATTAATTGACGGAAATAAATAATTGGAATTGTTGAACGATAGATTTACTCGTCAACCGTTATAATATTAATTTTTAAATTAAGCTCTTCTGAATAATTTGTTCCAATCAATTCTAAATCTTCATCTCCTCTTTCATAATTCCAATTCACAACGGTAGAAGTTTTATTAATATGTTTCTCAAAGGTTTTTAAAATATTTAAAATACAAGAAATGGAACTACTATTCAAGTAATCTAATTGAATATTAAATACATTTTGAGGTAAAGATTTTTTTAAATAGAGTCTGCTCAAAAACTAAAAATGCATGTAAAATCAACACTTTTGAGACATTTTTCACATTTTATCTGCAAGTATAAAATGATATAATCTCAATAAAATAGTTTAAAAAGAGTGCGTTTGTTTTTTTGCCTTTATCAT
>JBKDJY010000123.1:0-5042 GCA_046345275.1 Bacteroidota bacterium | reverse complement strand
AGGTAAGATAAGACTTCTAAGCTATGGACTCTATTTTTATGGGGAATCTTTATTTCGTGCTTTTACACTTTATAAGTGATTTATTTCACTCATAATCATGGTTTTATGAAATATTTGAATTATTTTTGGGGAAACTCCAGTTAAATTATTTATTTTTTATTGTCATATGGAATACCCAGTTTAGTCATTTGTGTTGGTGCTTTTGGTAAACATGGGATGTCAAATTATTTTTACTAAAATACACAACTCTCATATTTTTTTTTAAATTTGTGCACGAATTAGTACCTGATTGTGTATTAATTTATTAAGAAGTGGCGAGAGAATAGGCTCAATAACCCACTGGCAACCAACTAAAAGCCCTTGCGTGCAGCGTAAGGGTTGGAAAACAGGTGCCAACTCCTACTCCGATGAAAAACGGAGAGAAATAAATTAAATATGAAACACAACCTTCAAAAAACAAAACAAATATCAATGAGGCTATTTTTAGCTTCGACATCAATGATGCCTTTTTACTTTAAGGTGAATTGCTGTTTTTAAACCCTGTTTAGCAAAGCAGTATTTTAGTTTAGAAGAATCTACACCTTAAATTTGTTGTCAGCCTTAAACTTAGTATTTTCATCTAAATAAACAATTTATAAAAAAACATGCATACAAATACTTCCATATTCAATCAAACGTTCGACTCATTTGCCGATTTAAACTTTTTGATTTTTTTTATCCTTAACCTCTTCCCAATTATTTGCTAGTGCCGAGTATGAATAACCAAGTGTATCAGTATCAAAAAAAATTTCAATTAGAAAACGGTGCATCTCTGCCCCATCTCGAAATTAATTACCATACTTACGGAACATTAAATTCAGATAAAAGTAACGCCGTGTGGGTTATTCATGCGCTTACAGCAAATAGCGATGTTTTTGATTGGTGGCCTGGCTTATTTGGAGAAAATGATTTATATAATTCAAAAGATTATTTTATTATTTGTGCCAATAATTTGGGATCTTGTTATGGAACTACAGGTCCTTTGAGCCTCAATCCAGCAACTAAGGAGCCATGGTTTAGTTCTTTTCCAAAAATTTCAATCAGAGATATGGCAAATACCCTTGATGTTTTGAAGGATCATTTGGGTATAGAAAATATTCATACAATTATTGGTGGCTCCCAAGGAGGACAAATAGCCCAAGAATGGGTGTTAAAGAAACCAACCTTAACAAAAAATCTAATTTTAATTGCAACCAATGCGGCGCATTCTCCTTGGGGAATAGCCTTTAACGAATCACAACGATTGGCCATTAAAGCAGATCAAACTTATTTTTCTGATTCAATCCATGGCGGAGAAAAAGGATTATTGGCTGCAAGAAGCATTGCTTTATTGAGTTACAGAAATTATAATACCTATCAAAATACGCAAAGAGATGAAAATATCAATGAAATTGGTAATTACAGAGCATCGTCTTACCAACGTTATCAGGGAGAAAAACTCATCAAAAGATTTAATGCCTATTCATATGTCGTATTATCTGAAGCCATGGATTCACATCAAGTTTCTCGAAACAGAAACGAGAATATAGAAAAAACTTTAAACAATATCAACATCCCCACTTTGATTATTGGCGTTCAGTCAGATTTATTATTTCCAATTGAGGAACAAAAATTTTTAGCAAAATGCATCCATACATCTGTTTATAAAGAAATTGATTCTTTATTTGGTCATGATGGATTTTTATTAGAAACAAAGCAGCTAACAGAGCACATCAAACAATTTTACATTCAAAAATAATTTAAAATAAAAAAATAGAAGTATGAGCAAAACATTAAAAATAGGATTATTTGGTTTCGGTTGCGTTGGGCAAGGATTATACCATGTTTTAAATAATAGCACTGGATTTAAAGCTGATATCGTTAAAATAGGATTGAAAGATAAATCCAAAAAACGGACCATTCCTCAAGAGTTAATCACGTTTGATAAATGGGAAATATTAAATAATCCAGAAATAAATGTGATTGTTGAATTAATTGATGATGCAGACGAAGCTTTTATCATCGTGAGTGAAGCTTTAAAAAAAGGGAAGCACGTCGTAACTGCCAATAAAAAATTATTGGCCGTTCATTTGGAAGAATTATATCAGCTACAAAAACAAAATAACGTATCATTGTTATACGAAGCATCAGCTTGTGCAAGCATTCCAATTTTAAGAACCTTAGAAGAATATTTTGATAATGAGGAATTGGAAAAAGTATCTGGCATTTTTAATGGTACAACAAATTATATTTTGACAAAAACCATTAACGAAAAACTATCTTATGCAAACACTTTAAAACAAGCACAAGATTTAGGTTTTGCTGAAACTGATCCAACAAGTGATGTGGAAGGATTTGATCCAAAGTATAAAGCAGTGATTATTTCATTACATGCTTTTGGCTTAATTATTAAACAAGAAGATGTTTTAAATATCGGAATAACAACCTTGCATGATAACGATATTAAATATGCGTCAGAAAAAGGATATAAAATTAAATTAACTCCCATCATTCAGCGCATTGGCGAAAACAGTGTCACTGTATTTGTTGCACCACGATTCATAAAAGCAGATAATCATTTATTTTACGTCGATAATGAATTTAACGGCGTCATCGTAGAAGGTAAATTTTCTGGTAAACAATTTTTACAAGGTAGAGGCGCAGGAAGCTACCCGACAGGTGCAGCCGTATTATCAGATATATCAGCCCTATCTCATGGCTACAAATATGAGTTTAAAAAATATCAACAAAAACATGCACCGGTATTTACAAATAACGTGTTGGTTCACATTTATTTGAGGTATAACAAACCACAAGATTTAAAACAAATTGAGTTTAAAGAAATCAATGAAGAGTACACAAGTAGTGATTATCATTATGTGGTTGGAAAAATAAATCTTCAAAACTTAATTAAAAATAGAGATTATATATTGAAGCATCATATTTTTGTTTCATTGGTAGAAGAAAATGTAACTTTAAGTTAAGCCATACTTTTAAAAAAATGATTGTCACCGTTTCTCGTTCATCTCTCAAAGGTTCTATTGATGCCCCTGCATCTAAGAGTTGTATGCAAAGAGCTTGTGCCGCCGCCTTAGTTGCTGGTGGAGAAACCATTATTCGTAATGGTGGAATTAGCAATGATGATGAAGCGGCTTTAGATATTATTAAAAAATTAGGCGCTACCGTTGAAAAATTTGAAGGAAACTTGAAAATTACTTCTACTGGCGTTTTTCCTAAACACTCAGAAATACATTGCGGAGAAGCTGGACTAAGCGTAAGGATGTTTACTTCAATTGCAGCCCTTTCTCCTCTAACTTTAACAATCACTGGCAGTGGTAGTTTATTGCAAAGGCCCATGGATTTTTTCGATGAAGTATTTCCTCAACTCAATGTTGGTATAAAAAGTAATCATGGCAAATTGCCATTTCAAATCAAAGGGCCAATTATTCCTCAAACAATAAAAATAGATGGTTCATTAAGCTCACAATTTTTAACGGGATTATTATTTGCTTATTCAGCATCAAACGCAAATGATGTTTCAATTGAAGTCACTCATCTAAAGAGTAAACCTTATGTTGATTTAACCCTGAATGTTTTAAATCAATTTGGAATGAAAGTTCCCGAAAATAAAAATTATGAATCATTCTATTTTGATGCAAATAACCATTCAAGGCCAATAAAAAAACATGATTATACTGTAGAAGGTGATTGGAGTGGCGGAGCTTTTTTACTGGTAGCAGGCGCAATAGCTGGAGTTATTGAAGTGAAAGGATTAGACATCCAATCTACGCAAGCAGATAAAGAAATTATAAAAGTGCTGCAACAATGTGGTTGTGCGATAAAAATTGAAACTGACAAAATTTATATCAGTCAAAATAATTTAGTGGCTTTTAATTTTGACGCTACTGAATGTCCTGACCTTTTCCCACCATTGGTTTCACTGGCTTCATATTGTAACGGCAATTCCATCATAAAAGGAATTTCTCGATTGACTCACAAAGAAAGTAACCGTGCTTTGACCTTAAAAGAAGAGTTTGAGAAATTAGGTATAAAAATAGAATTAAAGAATGATGACATGATTGTTTACGGGACTTCCAAAGTAATTGGTAACACTGTTGATTCGCGGAATGATCATCGGATTGCAATGGCTCTGGCGGTGGCTGGTTTAAAATCCGAAGGTCAAGTTCAGATTACAAATGCAGAGGCAATTAATAAGTCTTATCCAAATTTTTATGATCACCTAAAATTATTGGGTGCTGAATTGAGTTCCGAACCTGTTAAAAAAAATGTGTGAAATTTACCTATTGGTAATAAACTCAAAAGGGTCTAAAGCTTAAAAAAAATCCGTTATACACATTTAGTTTTTCTTTATTTCAATATTCTCGTTTTATAAAATTATTTCCTAGGATGGCATTCATCACCTCATCTTTTAAAGTCCTGCTAATGGATATGTGGATGTTATTAAAGCAAGAGCTTAACGATCAGAAACTTAAAAATGACTTAGCATGAATTGTTATTCCTCCTAAAATAAAATCTTTTGAACAGTTATGGTGAAAACAAAAACAAGGACTGCAACCATAAATTTAAACAGACTCTAAGTATTTTTAAAAAAAATATTTTTATTCAAACCCAACCTTAGGATAAAAACATACGTATGGTAATAAAATAGCGAAATATTAAAACCAAAAAAAATGAAAAATTTAAACTTAATTACAAAAACAAGTTGCTGGTTGATGACCCAACTAACCTCTAAATTAAGCCATCTATGGCTGATGCTAATTTTAACGATGAGCATTTCCTTGAAAGCCAACGACCCTTTAACATCAGCTTTTAAGATGCCAAATGGCAATAATCCTTTGTTAACAAAAAAAGTAAAGCCAACAGACAAAAAGGAAAACCTTCCAGCAAAAGAAAAACTAAAAGAAGACTTGCGAGGTAATGGGATGAACTTTACACCCAACCAAGGCCAAGTAGCAGACATGAGTGGGGCATTGCGGCCCGATGTGCTTTACACTTCTGATGCA
>JBKDJY010000122.1:0-34285 GCA_046345275.1 Bacteroidota bacterium | reverse complement strand
CGATAGAGGCTACGCTATTTGCACCGATCAATTGGGTTATGTGATGATAGGAGGAGAAACTTCTACACCAACATCTTCAGCCATTAGAACCATAGGGGCTGGTTTTGCTGGTGGTCTAGCTGATGCCTTTATTGCAAAGTTTAATTCAGCGGGTATACGCCAATGGGGAACTTATTTAGGAGGAAATAATCTAGATTATTGCACTGGCTTGGCATGCGATGCCAATAATAATATCATTGCTGGGGGTGACAGTTATAGTAATAATTTACCTGTTACATCCTGCGCCTTTCAAACTACCCGAAAGGGAGTTGAAGATAATTGGTTAGGAACCTTTTCTCCTACTGGAAGTATCATTTGTTTGGGTTATTTGGGTAAACCAGGTCCATTTGAAACTGAAACTTCTCCAGGACTTGGAGGATCTATTTCAGTATTTGCTTACCAAAGCCATATAGTCGGTTATTCTGGAGGTCAATGGCCAGTTACAGTAGGAGCCTATCAAACAGCTTATGCAGGTGGTTTTAATGATGTTGACATAGCTCAATTAGACATCAGTTCTTGTTCTATCCCTTCTTCAAATAGCAATATCGTCGCCTCCACAGGCTGTAATTGCAATGGATCAGTTACAGTGAGTTTAACAGCAACTTGCGTAACACCACCCTATAGTTATTACTATAGTAATGGCGCTCAAACGCTTAATACTGCGGCTCAAAGCAATAGCCTCACAAATTTATGCGCCGGTGTTTATGGTTATACTGTCGTACCAACTAGTGGTGGCAGCATTTTTGGTAGTTTCTCCATTGGGGGTACAACTTCAACACCTACTTTGGTAATAAGTCCAAATTCAACCATTTGCATTGGTCAGAGTACAACGCTAACAGCAAGTGGAGGCTCAACTTACACTTGGACAGCAAGTAATGGTTCTAATCCTCCTAACTCGTTTTCGGTTATTGTTACCCCTACTATTTCAACAACTTATACGGTGCTTTCAGGAACGGGAACATGCACAGCTCATGCTATTTCTGACGTTAGTGTTATCCCATCCATAACTGTTGTAGTGTCACCAACTAATTATAGCATATGTTCTGTAGGGCTTGGTGTAAATATAACAGCAACAGGGGCAACGTCTTATACTTGGTCTCCATCAGCTGGATTGAGCTCAATTGCTGGAAGTTTGGTTACTGCCAGTCCTACTTTAACAACAATTTACAATGTTAATGGTTCTGCTGGTAGTTGTAACAGTTCTCTTAACGTAACTGTAACTGTGAAACCATCCCCTGCTGTGAGTTTTAGTTTACAACCTGACCCAACTCCACATTTTTGGAATATTTATCCTACTTATTCGGGAGGGACTCAACCATATTCATTTAGTTGGAATTGGGGGGATGGAAGCCCAAATGATAATACTGCTTACCCAAGTCACACATACTCTGTGGCAGGAACATATAGCATTTGTATTGCTATTACTGATGCTAATGGCTGTACTGCGTCTTATTGCCTAAACAACAGTGTTTATCGTTTGGATCATACAAATACAATGATTTATATTAATGTCGTTAATACCGTTACAGGAATAAAACAAAATGCAAATTTAGCCACATTAATAAGCATTAATCCTAATCCAGCTAATGAACTATTTAAAATTGAAACTAATTTAATTGGAATAAAAACTGTTGAATTATTTGATATGAATGGGAAATTGGTTTTAAGCAACCCTATTACTAATAATGGAAGTATAAATGTTGCCGAATTAAGTGAAGGCCTTTATATCTTAACTATTAAGCTTGCTAACAATGTTATAAATAAAAAGGTAGTTATTGTTCGCTAATTATATTTTAAACAAATATTTAAATTGTTAACTGCTGTTATTAAACAACCGCATTTATACAAACATTTACCACTGCTTGTTTCCGTTTGAGCTCCATTTAGTTTGAGCGCAGCGGTATCTAAAATCAAAAATATTTTTCAGTTTGTAATTGGGTTTTACTAATTTTGATATGGTATTTTTTAAATAACAATTAGAGCTAAAAACTAAAACCAGCCTTGGTAAGCTTTGTATCATTTATAAAAAACTTTGGTAAAGATTTAGATTATGTTGAAGAATAAACCTACCGTTGTAATTGGAGCATCTCCTAACGCTGAAAGATATAGCAATAAAGCAACAATCAGTCTGCTAAATCATCATCACACCGTTTACCCAGTCGGTATCAAAAAAGGAACCATTCATGATTTAGAGATAATTACTGATAAGCCTATCATTCAAGATGTTGATACAGTAACGCTTTATCTTGGCCCAAATAATCAGTCAGATTGGTACGATTATATTTTATCTTTAAAGCCCAAGCGCATCATATTTAATCCGGGAACTGAAAATGATGAATTGGTAAGTCTTGCTAAAGCCAATGGGATTGCTACAGAAATTGCTTGCACATTGGTGCTTCTTTCTACCAAGCAATATTGAAAATTAATTCAAAAAAAAATCTTGATACATCATATCAAGATAATTTTCAAAGAATGAGTTGGGAATTATTTCTAAAAGCGTTCTATTTGAGAAAAGAAAAAATCAGCTTCAATTTGGGCATTTTCATCACTATCAGAACCATGCACTGCATTGGCTGAAATGGACTTTGCAAATAATTTACGAATGGTTCCTTCCTCTGCCTTGGTTGGATCTGTTGCGCCAATTAATTTCCGATATTCAGCCACAGCATTATCTTTTTGTAAGATAGCAGCCACAATCGGCCCACTCGTCATATAACTCACTAACTCTCCATAAAAAGGACGTTCTTTATGAACCTCGTAAAATTTACTGGCTGTTTCTGTACTTAATTTTAAATATTTCAAAGCGGTAATTTTAAAACCAGCTTGATTAATTTTTGCCAATATTGGTCCGATATTATTTGCCTCAACGCCGTCAGGCTTAATCATTGTAAATGTGGTATTTCCTGCCATTTTTATGTTTTTTTAGAACGCAAAGATACAATTATTGTTTTTAAATCAAATTCTAATTTTTAGCTCAATGTGTCAATTATTTAATGGCGTTTCATTCTAACACTAAACAAAAACCCTTCAAACAAACAAACAAATTAAAACCTTACTTTTACTTCAAATTTAGATCATGCAAAAAGATTCGTTTCAAAAATTTAAATCCTTCATCAAAAAATCTAACCACATTGTGATTGTTACACATTACAATCCTGATGGGGATGCCATTGGCTCATCATTAGCATTATATAACTACTTCATTAAAGTAAAAAAAAATGTAACCGTCATCACACCGAATGAATATCCCGAATTTTTAAGATGGCTTCCTGGAAATAAAAAAGTGTTACCTTTTAATTCCAATCAAAAAAAAGCAGCTACGTTAATTTCAAAAAGTGATTTAATTTTCACTTTAGATTTTAATAATTATTCCAGATTAGAAGGCTTAGGAGAGTTGTTAAATAATGCACCTGCAAAAAAAATATTAATTGATCATCACCAACAACCCGACAATTATGCAACACTCTATTTTCATGATGTAAAAGCATGTTCAACTTGCGAACTTGTGTATGAATTTATTTGTGGCCTAGGTGGTAAAAAACTCGTTGATAAAAATATTGCAACTTGCCTATACACTGGTATCATGACTGACACTGGCTCTTTTCGATATGATAGCGTAACGCCAAAAACCCATTTAATTTTATCAAATTTATTATCTACTGGATTAACACCAAGCAATGTGCATGCTTCGATTTATGATACATACAGCGAAAACAGAATGAAATTATTAGGATACTGTTTATCCGAAAAGATGGTTGTGATTCCTGAATTACAAACCGCCTATATTTCCTTAACAGAAAAAGAATTACAAAAATTTGAACATAAAAAAGGAGATACTGAAGGCATTGTAAATTATCCCTTCTCAATAAAAGGTATTACTTTTTGTGCTTTTTTTAGTGAAGGTGAAGGAAAAATAAAAATATCTTTTCGCAGTAAAGGTAAATTCGATGTTAATCAATTTGCTCGAAAATATTTTAACGGTGGTGGCCATATCAACGCGGCTGGCGGAAGGGGAAATGTTAATGATTTACAAAAGACCATCAATCAATTTTTAGATTTATTACCCATTTATAAAAAAGAAATTCTTAAAAAATAATCTAACAAATTATTTAATTTTAAACTTTGTAATTATTAAGAATGACTTTAAAAGAAAAGTATGCAGGGGTTATAGATTATTTTAAAACTCACGTTCCCATTGCCGAAACTGAATTAAATTACTCAACTCCCTTTGAATTGCTTGTTGCTGTTATCTTATCAGCACAATGTACAGATAAACGAATTAACCAAGTAACTCCAAAATTATTTAAAGATTTTCCTACTGCCGAAGTCATGTCAGCATCTAACCCCGAGACTATTTTTAAATACATCCGAAGTGTAAGTTACCCCAATAACAAAGCAAACCATTTAATAAATATGTCAAAAATGTTAGTGGCTGACTTTAATGGAAAAATTCCAAGTGAAATAAGTGAATTAATTAAACTGCCTGGCGTTGGGCGAAAAACAGCCAACGTTGTGGCATCAGTTATTTATAAAAAACCTGCCATGGCTGTAGATACCCATGTTTTTAGGGTTTCAAATAGATTGGGCTTGACAAAAGCAAAAAATGCTTTGGATAGCGAGCTACAATTAATAAAACATATTCCAAAAGAAAATATTGCAACAGCTCATCACTGGCTTATTTTGCATGGCAGATACACCTGTTTAGCACGTTCACCTAAATGTGATGAATGTAATTTATCAATGTGGTGTTCTTTTTTTAAAAGCAAAAAAGTAAACAAAAATTATCCTCATTCGTTATCTAAAAAAATAAAAAACCAAAAAAATACATAAACAATGAATAAAGAAATAGCAAAAACTAATTTTGTTTCTCACAAAACATCTTTAAAAATTGGAGATAAAGCTCCAGCATTTAAAGCAAAAGATCAAAATGGTAACCTCATCTCCTTAACTGATTTTAAAGGTAAACAGGTCATTTTATATTTTTATCCCAAAGATAATACGCCTGGATGTACGATGGAAGCATGCAGTTTAAGAGATGAACATACTTACTTAAATGAAAAAAATTATGTAGTTATCGGAGTTAGTGCTGATGATGAAATGAAGCATCAAAAATTTGCAAAAAAATATGATTTACCATTTTCATTGCTAGCAGACACTGACTTGAAAATAATAAAAGCTTATGATGTTTGGGGAGCTAAAAAATTTTTGGGGAAGATTTATGATGGCATCATTCGAACCACTTTTATCATTAATGAAAAAGGGATCATTAAGCATGTTATTAATGATGTTAAAACACAAGAACATGGTAAACAAATTTTAGATTTAAAATAATGATTAATTTTTTTTTATCTTTCGCCCATGAGTAAGAATAAATCAAAACTACTATTTAAGTGGCTTTATAATGAAAAAGCCATTGTATATAAAATATATTTATTAGCCATCTTACAAGGCATCATGTATTTGGCAATTCCGTTAGGCATACAAGGTGTTATCACCTTCATTATGGCAGGAAGTTTTTCTGCTTCATTAATATTACTGAGTTGTGTTACCATCATTGCAACCATGTTTATTGGTTTTTTTCAAATATGGCAAATGCGCATCAATGAAACATTGTTTGAAAAATTATTTGGAGATTTAGCATCAAGAATTGGTCATTACTTAAATCATACTTTGCCTTCATCTGAAATCATTTTGAAATTAAATAAATATTTTGAAGTTGTAACCCTTCAAAAAGGCGTCAGTAAAATACTTCTTGATTTTTCATTTTCGTTAATCAGCATTGTATTTGGAATTTTACTACTACCGCTTTATAGTTCATGGTTTTTAATATTCACCATATTAATTACAATTTCTTTTTACTTCATTATCGTCTATTACGGTAAAATTGGTATAGAAACCAATGTTGAAACATCAAATGAAAAATATAACCTAATCGGATGGTTTCAAGAAAACGTTCATCAAGAAAAAAATCAAAATCCTGAATTTTTGACTACAACAGATTCTATTTTAAATCAATATTTTCTGAGCAGAAAAAAACATTACGACATCCTTGAAAATCAATTCAAAGGAATCATCATTTTTAAAATTGTATTTGTCGCCATATTATTATTTTTCGGTGCATATCTTGTTCAAAGCGGCGAACTAAACATTGGCCAATTTATAGCTTCAGAAATTATTATATTACTTGTGATAAACTCAGTAGAAAAACTGGTAAGCAGCCTTGGCACCGTTTATGATATCATTACGGCCCTTTATAAAATTGAAAGAATATTTGATAAAAAAGAAGAATATTCTTTTTTAAATAAGTCTGCTAAAGAATTAACAAGTGTTTCAAATATTTACAATCGTCCTTATTCTAAAACTATAAAATATTCAGTATATGCTTTTTTTATCACTGGATTTGTTGTACTCCTTATGCCTTGGACTCAAAATGTTGAATCGAAAGGAAAAGTATCAACTTTAAATCCAGAAAATAGGCCACAAACCATTACAACTCGTATTGCTGGGAGAATTGAAAAGTGGTATATCAAAGAAGGTGACTTTGTAAAAAAGAATGATACCATTGCTTTTATTTCTGAAATAAAAGACGATTACATCGACCCACAATTAATTGAACGTTCCAAAAAAATAATTACAGCAAAAGAAACAACTTTGGAAAGTTACGAGCAAAAAATTAATGCTGTAAATTCTCAAATAGATGCCTTGAGTAATTCTTTGGAATTAAAATTAAATCAAGCGCGTAATAAAATTCTCCAAGCAAAATTAAAAATTGCCTCTGATAGCATTGACGCCCGATCTTCTAACAATAATTATAAAACTGCCGAAGATCAATTAATACGATTTGAAGAATTATTATCAAAAGGTGTTATTTCAAAAACAGATTTAGAAAATAGAAGAATAAAAGTTCAAGAAGCACTTTCTAAAAAAACGTCTGCCGATAATAAATTCATGGCTGCTAAAAACGAATTACTAAATGCAGAAATTGATTTAAATTCTGTTCAGCAAGAATATCAAGAAAAATTAATGAAAGCTGAATCTGATAAGTTTTCAGCGTTGTCTTTTTTATACGAAGGAGAAGGCTCTTTAACAAAGCTTCAAAATCAATTAGCCAATTACACAATGCGTAAAGGCTTTTACTATGTATTGGCGCCGCAAGATGGCTATATTGCCAAAACAAATGTGCAAGGTATAGGCGAAATTTTAAAAGAAGGCGCTTCTCTTTGTTTTATTGTTCCGGTTCAAGAAGAACAAGTTGTTGAATTATATATCAATCCAATTGATTTGCCTTTGATAAAAATTGGACAAACCGTTCAATTAACATTTGATGGATGGCCTGCCTTTGTTTTTTCGGGATGGCCTGGCGTGAGTTATGGAACCTATAGTTCAGAAATTGTGGCCTTTGATAAATCCATTTCTGATAATGGTAAATTTAGAATACTTGCAAAAAATAACGGGCATAAATGGCCTGATGCAATTCAAATTGGTGGCGGTGTTGAAGGCTTTGCCTTGTTAAATAATGTGCCATTAATTTATGAGTTGTGGCGGAAATTAAATGGTTTCCCTCCAGAATTTTATGTTAAAAAAAGTGATGCTGGTAAAAATGAAAAAAAATAATTACTACGCTTTTCTTTTTGTTTTTTGCTTTCTATCTATCCAATTAGATAGTCAAAACTTTATGACTTTAAGTTTTGATAATTATGTTGATAATATAATCGCGAATAATCCACTATCAAAAAAAGCAGAAAACATTAGGACTTACGGTAAATTGCAAAACAAAGCGGCAAGAGGTAATTATGATCCAAGCATAAATGCAGCGTATGAAAATAAATACTTTGATGGTAAAAATTATTACACAAATTTAAATAGCGAGATTAAGCAACAACTTTTTACATCTCAATATTTAAAATTTGGTTATGATTATGGCATTGGTAATTATACAAACCCAGAAAGTTATACTCCTACAAATGGATTATCTTATTTAGGATTAGAAGTTGGCTTATTGCAAGGATTATTGATTGATTATAGAAGAGCAGACGTTTTAAAATCAAAAGAATACATCAATTATTATAATGCAGAAAGAAATATTCAAATCAATGACTTATTATTTGAATCTTCTCAAAAATATTTTGATTGGCTATTTACAACTAAACAGCTAGCCTTAAACAATTACTTTATGAACATTGCTAACCAACGCCTAAAAGGAATTGAAGCCTTAGCTAATATTGGCGAAAGGGCAACTATTGATACAATTGAAGCGGCAATATTTTATCAAACACGTTTATTAGACCTTCAAAATTCAATCATCGAAAATCAAAAAATGAATAATGACTTAGCTTCTTTTAATTGGCAAGAAAATAATCCAAGTAATCTTCAAATAAATTATCAGCCAGTAGATAGTTTAGATAATTATTATATCAAGGCTAAAAATAATTTTTTAAAAACATTATATCAAGATTCGAGCAATAATCCAGTTATTGCAAAATATAACTCATTTCAAAATGTTTTAGACATTGAAAACAGACTCAAAAAGGAAATGATTAAACCAAAATTAAATATAAACTACAATTTTCTTTCTAACAATTCATCTCAAATTAATCCAGCATTATCATATAATAGTTACAAATGGGGTGCCAATGTGTCGTTTCCGCTATTACTCAGAAACTCTCGGAATGAATTTAAAATGGGAAAAATAAATTCTCAAAATAACTCTTTTGAATTAAAAAATAAAAACAACGAATTAGATTTTAAAATCAACGCGCTCAAACAAACCATCAATATTTTAATTCAGCAGCTTGAAAATGCGGAAAGATCTACTAAATATAACAGGCAATTGGTTGAGGCAGAAAAATTAAAATTTTCGAATGGTGAAAGTTCCCTATTTATTTTAAATGCTAGGGAAAGCAAGTGGCTAGATTCTGAACTTAAATTAGCTGAGTATAAATTAAAATTCATAAAAACAGTACTTAACATAATCTATTTAAAAGGTAATTTGAATTACAAAATATAATTTAATAATTCTCAAACCATTCAAATTTTTCTTTAATAATATTGTTCTTTTCTTTTTTAATGTAGTTAAGATAAGCTACTGCAACTGGCGAAAAATGTTTGTGGTTTAACCAAATAAGATTCCAAGTAGATTTGATTGGGAAATTTTTGACGGGTATAATTTGTAAGTCACCATTTAATAATTCATTTTTTAGACCTATTAATGGCATGATAGAGTAGCCCAAACCACTCATAACAGCTTGTTTAACCGCTTCATTGGTAGTTAACTCCATTTTTTTACGGACAGGCAAATTATTTTTTTCTATAAATTTTTCCATTACCAAGCGAGTGCCTGAACCATTTTCTCTATAAATAAGAGGTAGTTCCTCAAATATTTTTTTATCATATTGAGTTGTTTTAAATTTTTTATCTGAATTTCCAATTAAATACAATTTGTTTTGCATTAATTCAATTTTATTGATTGATAATTTTTCTGGCAACACAGATACCAAGGAGAAATCAACTTCATTATTTTCCAAACTTTCAATAACCTTTGATTTATTAGTTACATCTAAGATCAATTCAATATCAGGATGTGATTTTAGAAAATTGGTTAAAAATAAAGGCATGATGTACTTTCCTGTTGAAACTATAGAAATTTTTAATCGACCAGTTAATTGGCCTTTAAAAGCCATGGTTTTATAATTGATGGCATACACTTCATTTAAAATATTTTCGGCTGCTTTTGCAATTTCTTTACCAAAATCAGTAACATATAATTTGCGTCCGATAATTTCAGTTAAGGGAATTTCAAATTGTTCTTGAAAATTTTTGAGCTGTATAGACACTGCGGGTTGAGTTAAGAATAGTTCTTCTGATGCTTTGGTAATACTCTTTAGCTGTACCACTTTAACAAATACTTGTAATTGATGTAAGGTATAATTCATAAATAATTTATATATATATTATAACAAATATAAATTAAAATTTATGAATACAAATACTGAAATTTGCATAAACAAAAATAGGCGATTATGTCAAACTCAAAACAAAAAACCATAACCCGATTAAACGCATTATTAATAGTTATATCTACTATAGCTGGATGCATCATACTATTAAGCTTTATACTTCATATAAAACTGATAGAATTAGAGCATGATCTTCAGGATTTTGCTACTCATCATTATTTTTTAACAGGATTTATATCTTTAATTGTAATGTTGATAAGCATAAGACTTTATAATGACACTCCAAATAAAGTAACTTCATTTAATATATTAAAAAAACAGACTAGGAACAAAAGATTGCTAAAAAAAATTGAACGAATTGAAAATTATAAAAAACAATTAGCAAATAAAATAGACCATTCTAAAAGTAAATTGATTGAAAAAGAAAATTTAAGCTCATTATCTTTTTTGCCTGATGATGTTCTTTTCTCATCAGATGATATGAAACAAAGAGAAAATGATTTAAATAATGCCCTTAAATTAGGAAACACGTATAAACATAAAGTTAAAATTTATTTTAGGGATATAGCGTCAAACAAACACATAGAAACGACTATATGGCAATTAGATGAGCATAATATAACTTTAAAAAGTGGAATCATATTACCAATTAAAAGTATTTATAAAGTAGAAATTTAATTGAAATACAAAATAAATGAAGTTGATGGATAACGTAATAATTGAAATAAGAAGATTTTTGGTAGTCCTGATTTTGATTATTGGTCAATTTTGCAATGCTCAAGCACCATTACCTTCTGCCACCTATATTCAATCTTGTTTTAATAAGCGTGAATGCTTTTCTATAAGTAATTCAGGGTTCATTTTTTTCAATCAAAATAATAGTGAATTAATTGTTCAGATAGACTTTAATAAATTCAAAATAGGTAATGATTCTTTGGACGAATGGCTATTGGACTTGGCAGAATCTCATCTCATTTTTAAAGGTCATCTAAACAGTAACAACTTACTAGCATTAACTCATCATATTTCCAAACCAATTATTATAAATGGAATTTTAAACCTTAATGGTGTTTCAAAACCATACACAATCGAATTAAATATTTTTGAAATTTCTAAAGATGGATTCTTATTTTTAAATAACTCGCAGGACTATTTTGATAGGGTAAATGTTAATTTTCATTTGGGGTTCTACCCAAAAGAATTTAACATCCACAAGAAACATCATCACTATAAAAAATCAATTAGTATATCGATATACAGAGGTTACATAAACGAATTAAAACCAGAATATGAATTTTTAATAAAAGAAACAAAAACAAAATAAATATATAATAATTATGACAAAAATAACAGTTGCAAAAGGAGATGGTATAGGGCCAGAAATAATGGACGCTACCTTAGAAATTATTTTAGCTGCGGGTGCTAAAATTGAAATTGATGAAATTGAAGTAGGTGAAAAAGTTTACCTAGCTGGTAATACATCTGGTATTGCTAACGAATCATGGGAAACTATCAGACGTAATAAGGTGTTTTTAAAGGCGCCAATTACTACTCCTCAAGGGGGAGGTTATAAAAGCTTAAATGTAACTACTCGTAAATTTTTAGGTTTGTATTCTAATGTTCGTCCTTGCATGAGTTTACATCCTTTTGTCAGCACAAAACATCCGGTGATGGACATTGTTATTGTGAGAGAAAACGAAGAAGATTTATATGCTGGTATTGAACATCAGCAAACTGATGAAGTGGTTCAATGTCTAAAATTAATTAGCAGACCTGGTTGTGAAAAAATTGTAAGA
Source organism: Bacteroidota bacterium (assembly GCA_046345275.1). GTDB lineage: Bacteria > Bacteroidota > Bacteroidia > B-17B0 > Aurantibacillaceae > UBA4416. The sequence continues at coordinate 22,494 of JBKDJY010000122.1, read as the reverse complement.
TACGCTTTTGAATATGCCAAACAACAAAACCGAAAAAAAGTTACTTGCTTTACAAAGGATAATATTATGAAGCAAACGGATGGCTTGTTCCATCAAGTGTTTGATGAAATCGCAAAAGAATATCCTGAAATAGAAAATGAACATTGGATCATTGATATTGGCGCAGCAAAAATGGCTGATACGCCAGAAGCTTTTGACGTAATTGTAATGCCTAATTTATATGGTGATGTGTTAAGTGATGTCGCCGCTCAAATCACTGGTTCAGTTGGATTGGCTGGGTCAGCAAATATTGGCGAAGAGTGTTCAATGTTTGAGGCCATTCATGGTTCGGCACCAAGAAGAGCAGGTCAAAACTTAGCAAATCCATCAGGTTTACTTCAAGGTGCGATATTGATGTTAAATCATATCGGGCAAACTGAAGTAGCAGAAAAAGTTCAAAATGCTTGGCTAAAAACTTTGGAAGACGGAATTCATACATACGATATTTATAAAGAAGGCATCAGTAAACAAAAAGTAGGTACACAAGAATTTGCAAAAGCAGTAATTACAAATCTTGGTCAAAAACCATCTATTCTTAAGCCCGTATCATACGCCAATAATTCCGCATTAAGTTTGCCAAAATACAAACGTAAACCAGCTGCTAAAAAAGAATTAGTAGGTGTAGATTTATTTGTTCATTGGCAAGGAACGGATCCAAATGAGTTAGCTACAAAAATTAAATCCATCGAAAACAATGGTATTGCATTATCCATGATTACGAACCGTGGTATTAAAGTTTGGCCTGATGGTTTTAAAGAAACATTCTGTACAGACCATTGGCGTTGTCGTTTTAAGCCTAAAGAAGATTCAGTAATAACTAAAGCAAATATTATTGAACTTTTAAAAAATTCTATCGAAGAAAAAATAGATACCATAAAAACTGAAAATCTTTATTCATTTGATGGTAAAGCTTCATACTCATTAGGTCAAGGTCAATAATATAAATAAATTTTAAAATATGACGATTCAACTGATTGAAGGTAATTTTGATGCGAAAGACGCTTTGGACATCTTAACAAAAATCATACATGTTAAGATTAAGTTTCAGGAAGATAAAATAAATAAATCATCTAGTGAAGAAGATATTAACATGCGTGAAACGCGAATTAAGAGATTACAAAAGCAATTGTTTGATATGAGAAAACACATTGAATCTCAAGATGGGCAAATAAGCATTCAAAGTAGCATTACACTATAATGGTTTTTTTTAAATTGGCTTGGATTAATTTATGGAAGGACATTTTGTCCTTCTTTTTTTAGAAAAAAATTAATTCAAGCACTCAATATTAAATTCTAAAATAACAAAAATAGTGTGATTAACGGATATAGTATTTAAGAATGAATAGCGTAATTCTTTAGTTCGAATGTTTGATAAAAGAACCCTGATAATTGCAACCAAGCACCACAAAGAAAAAGTTATTTCTCCTTTGTTTAAAAAAGCATTTGGTTTAAATAGTAAGGTTCCCGTTCATTTCGATACAGATAGTTTAGGAACTTTTACTGGAGAGATAGAACGTGTTCACGATCCTGTTACTACGCTTCGCAATAAATGTTTGCAAGCTATGGAGTTAGAAGATGCTGATTTAGCAGTAGCAAGCGAAGGTTCATTTGGGCCACATCCTCAATTTTATTTTGCTCCAGCCGATAATGAACTCGCCATATTAATTGATAAAAAAAACGAAATTGAAATTATAGCCAGTGAAACATCAGTGAATACTAATTTTGGCGGACGAGAAATAGATTCTTATGAAGATTTATTAAACTTTGCAGACAACTCTAAATTTCCTTCACATGCTATCATATTGAGAAAAGATGCGGAATTTAAACAAGATATTTTTAAAGGGATTACTTCTGCCAATGAATTAAGTAAAGCCTATTATTTTTTGTTTAAAAAGTATGGAACTGTTTTTGCTGAAACGGACATGCGTGCCATGTATAATCCAACCAGAATGTTAGTTATTGAAAAAGTTTTTCAAAAGTTAATTTCAAAAATTAATAGTTGTTGTCCAAAATGTAGTACAATTGGATTTGATATAGTTGATATTAAAATAGGCTTACCTTGCAGTAATTGCGGTTTTAAAACCAAGTCTATTATTGCACATCATTATCAATGCAAAAAATGTAATTATCAAGAAGAAAAAATGTATCCAAATGGAATTTTTAGTGAAGACCCCATGTATTGCGACATCTGTAATCCTTAATTTCTATTGATGACTAAAAAATTACTCATTAAATCAGCACAAGTAGTAAACGAAGGAAAAATAAAGACCTTAGATGTATTGATTGACGGAGAAAGAATTTCAAAAATAAATTATTCAATTACAGTTGATAATGAAAATATAAAAGTTATAAATGCAGAAGGCTTATATCTTTTGCCAGGCTTTATAGATGACCAAGTTCATTTTAGAGAACCTGGATTAACACATAAAGCAAACATCTATTCTGAATCAAGAGCAGCAGTTGCAGGAGGCATTACCTCATTTATGGATATGCCTAATACAATACCAAATACAACTTCATTAAAATTATTAGAAGATAAATATGCTATAGCTAATAATACTTCTTTGGCTAATTACTCTTTTTTTATGGGCATTACAAAGTATAACTTGGAAGAGGCTTTGAAAATTGATAATGAAATGATTTGTGGTTTGACGGATGATGGTTTGTATTTTGACGCCGATGATGGCATATTAGCAAATTACCCTGAGTTTTTAGAACAACTTTTTTCAAGAACAAATTCATTAGTAACATTACATTGCGAAGACGATACAATCATAAACAGAAATACCCAGTTATTTAAAGAGAAATTTGGTGATGCTATTCCTGATTGTTGTCATCCTTTAATTAGAAATGAGCAAGCTTGTTTTGAAGCTACCAAAAGAGTCATAGAAATTGCAAAAAAATATCAAGCTCGTTTTCATGCCTACCATATTTCTACTGAAATGGAAACGCATTTATTTCAATCATCTGATTCGTTAAGAGATAAAAGAATAACTGCTGAAGCTTGTGTTCATCATTTATGGTTTACGGATAAAGATTATAATCAATTAGGTAATCTTATAAAATGGAATCCTTCTATTAAATCAGAAAATAATAAGTCAGGATTAATTAAAGCCTTAAATGATAATCTAATTGACATTATTGCCACAGATCATGCACCTCACATACTTTCAGAAAAAGAAGGAAACTATGCACAATCTAAATCAGGAGGGCCATTAGTGCAACATGCTTTAGTAACTTTATTGGAGTTGTACCACCAAGGACATTTTTCATTAGAAAAAATTGTTGAGAAAACCAGTCATCATGTTTCTGAAATATACCGAATAGTTGATAGAGGGTATATTAGAGAAGGTTATTATGCTGATTTAGTTTTAGTAGACCTAAATAATAGTTGGAAGTCTACAAAAGAAAACACATTATACAAATGCGGATGGTCTGCCTTTGAAAATGATACTTTTAAAAGTAAAATAATTAAAACACTTGTAAATGGACAAATTGTATATGATAACCGCAGTTTTAACGAACAAATAAAAGGCAAACGATTACTATTTGAAAAATACAGATAAATAATAACCAATAAGATCAACAAGCAATTATGAATTTAGACTTACTCATCTCAAATGTTACTAACCCAGCATTCTTATTTTTTATTTTAGGAATTATTGCCGTTAAATTAAAAAGTGATTTAGAAATTCCACCCAATTCTTCAAAATTTATTTCCTTATATCTATTGTTTTCAATTGGCTTTAAAGGAGGGCAAGAGTTGTCGCATGAAACATTTAGTGCAGAGATTGTTTGGTCTATGTTATTCGGCATTGGTTTGTCTTTGCTCATTCCTGTTTACACATTTTTTATTCTGAAACGAAAATTAAATATATATGATGCTGGTGCAATTGCAGCAGCATATGGATCTGTAAGTGCTGTGACTTTTGTAACGGCAGTTTCTTATTTGGATATACAGAAACTTGAGTTGCACGGCCATATGGTGGCTATAATGGCTTTAATGGAATCTCCAGCCATTATAGCTGGCTTAATACTGATGTCTATTTTTAATAAAGATAAATCAAACAAAGTTAAACCTCTTTCTGTGGTTAAACATTCACTAACCAATGGTAGTGTTTTGCTTATTTTAGGTAGTTTAGTAATTGGCTTACTTGCAAATGCAAAACAAGCAGAAGGAATTAAACCATTTACTAACGATATTTTTAAAGGATTCCTAGCTATCTTTTTATTAGATATGGGAATTGTAAGTGGACGAAAATTAAATTCATTTACCAATAATGGATTATTTCCTTTAATTTTCGCTATTGTCATTCCATTAATTAATGGCTGTGTGGTTGCTTACTTAAGCTCATTTGTAACTCACGATATTGCTAACCGATTTATATTTGCAGTTCTTGCAGCAAGCGCTTCTTATATTGCCGTGCCAGCTGCTATGAAAATAGCTGTTCCAAAAGCAAATCCAGGACTATTTCTTCCAATGGCTCTTGCTATTACTTTCCCTTTAAATATTACGATTGGCATGCCTTTATTTTTATCAGTAATTAAGGGAATTTAAATTATCATGAAAATGAAAAAATCAATTCGCATTCTTTTTTTTAACTGTCGTTAACACTTTATATGCACAAGTAAATGCTGATAGTGTGCTAAAGTAAAATTAAAAGAAGGAGTTTTTAATTAAACAAAAAGTTTAAATAATTTTTTCTTGTAGTAATATTTTTTTTAATTCTTTTGTGTTGATTGGTTTTTCAAGCAATTTCAAAACCAAAGGATGTTCGTTGGCTTTTGAAATTTCTCCCTCATCCAAGGTAGAAGAAACCATGATTATTTTACATTTTTGTTTTGCGTTTTCTGGGAGCGTATTGTATTTTTCCAAAAATTCAAAACCATTCATTACTGGCATGTTAATGTCTAATAATATCAAATCAGGCCAAGCCGTATAGTCGGTTTCTGATAAAAAACGGAAAGCTTTAGTTCCCGATTCATATTGTAAAATAGTATCTGCTATTTCAATTCTGTTAATAAATAAGTAATTGATATATAAATCTAGCTTACTATCATCAATTAACATGACGGTTAAATTTTTTCTCATTTTTCTTTTTTATTTGGGATTTCAATTTCAATACTGGTTTTAACCAATTGCTCAGAATTGACTGATATTTTACCATTCATTTTTTCTACCGCCTCTTTAACAATATAAAGGCCAATACCACTTCCAGAGGCATTTAATGAGTTTTCAGCGCGGTAAAATAATTTAAATACATTGTCAATTTGCGACTGATCTATTCCAACGCCATTGTCTGAAATTATTATTTTTGCTATTTTATCATCACTATCAACTGTCACATGAATGTTTCGATTGTCATTTAATGGGTTCTGATACTTAATTGCATTGGAAATTAAATTATCCAATATAATTTCTAGTCTAAATAAATCGCCTGAAAAAGTGCCATTTTGATTCACATTTAATTCAAACTTAATTGATAAGTCTTGATCTTTGAGCGGATCCCAGACAGATTCAATCAAATTCTTAAAATCAATATCTTTTATTAATTCCTCTGGTCTGCCATTTTTATAATAGGCAATAATTTTTTTTATAAATCCATCTAATTTTATTACTCTACCTTCAATCATTTCAAAATAAGGTTGAGCAACAACCATTTCGGGCATTTCTTTAGCAAGATTAGTTAAGCCTAAGATAGACGTTAAAGGTGAACGCAAATCATGTGATACGCTATAGACAAATTTATTTAGTTCTTCATTTATTTTTTGAAGCTCCGCATTTTTATTTTTAATTTCAGTTCTGTATTGATACAAACTTGCACAATTATCAATGGCTAATGAAAGTTTTTCCCAATCCCAAGGCTTGGTAATAAACTTGGTAATTTGTCCACGGTTAATCGCATCAACCACCACATCAATGTCTGATTGGCCAGTAATTAATAACCGAATACTGTCAGGATATAGTTTTACAGTTTGTTCTAAAAAATCAACGCCAGTAATGTTTGGCATTCTTTGGTCTGAAATAATTATATGCACTGGATTTTTCTCTAAAAAATCTAAAGCATCTTTTGCGTTTAACGCTGTATGAATCTCATATGCCTTCCTGAAATTGGCTCTAAAAGAAATAAGATTTTGTTCCTCATCATCAACAAATAAGACTTTTATTTTTTCTTCAACCATCATGATTTTAATTCTATAATGTTTTTGTTCAATGTAAGCAAAAATTTTGTTCCAATGCCAACCTTGGATTCTACTTCTAATTTTGCTTGATGATTCTCTAAAATTTTAAAAACGATTGACATTCCCAAGCCTGTCCCTTCGCCTACATCCTTTGTTGTAAAAAATGGTTCAAATATTTTATTTTTTACTTCCTCACTCATGCCAATTCCAGTGTCTTCTAAACTCATGCAAATCTTATCTCCTAACTCGTAGGTTTTTATGATTAATTTGTTTGGTCCACCATCTTTTTTTTCAGCAATGGCATAGAGGGCATTGCTAAACAAATTCATAAACACTTGGTTAAGCTTGCCAGGTAAACATTCAATAATTGGTATTTCACCTAATTCGGTAATAACTTCCGTATTGTCGGGTACGCTCCTTTTAATTAATAACAGAGTAGATAATATCCCTTCATTGATATTGGCTTTTTTTATTTCGCTTTCATCCAACCTTGAAAAGTTTTTTAAACCAACAACAATATCAGCTGTGCGTTGTGCTCCATTTTCAATACCTGTAAGCAAATCATCCATTTCTTTTTTGATGTATTCAATATCAATGTCTTTTCTATATTTTTCTATTTCTTTAAATTGATTGACAGATTTTTCGTCAGGCTTAAGCGCTTCATATTTATTTAATAATTCAAGTAAGTCAACAATATCCAATTTCAAAGGCTTTATATTTGCTGTCACAAAATTTATTGGGTTATTGATTTCATGTGCGATGCCAGCTGTTAATTGTCCTAAAGAAGCCATTTTTTCAGCATTAACCAATTGCACTTGCGCATCTTTAAGATTAGATAAAGTAGTTTGTAATTCTTGTGTTCTGATGGCCACTGTTTTTTCTAATTCTTTGTTTTGGTCGGCAATTACTTTTCTTTTATCTCTCATAGCAATCAAAGCAAGATCTTGTGATTTTTCTTTTTCTTTTTTTAAAATATTGATGCGATCTGCTAAGGCAAAAGAAAGCAAGATTGTTTCGAGTGCGGAGCCGATAATCATGGTATATCTTGTAAAATTATTGTAAGGTAATATTTCAAAATCTTTTAGAATAAATATGATAACACCTATTAAGAAAAAGGACCAAGCTATCAAAAAATATTTAGCGGGCGTATATCCTCCTTTTAAAATGATGATTGGTGTTATCAATAAATAAATACTCACAAGCGCTGCGTTGATTTCTATTAATGTGTGACTGATTTTATAGTATTCAAAAAATAAAAGTATAATTGAAGTAAGATAAGGTGCATAAAAAATAAATGAAAAATAATATAGTTTTTCGACACGCGTTTTTACATTTAAAAATACATTCATGAAATGTATACCAGCTATCCCCGCAACTGCTGGAAAAACGAATAAACTATATTGGGCAATTATAGGAGTATTTGGCCATAAGTACTGAAAAGGAAACCCATGACTTGATGTTTGCGTCAGAGTTACACAAATAATATAAAGGACATAAAATAAGTAACTGCGATCACTCGCTGAAAAATAAATGAACAAGTTATATAAAATCATTGATAGCATTATACCTACAAATATTCCAAGTAAAATGCCACTATCTTTTTGTTCATTCAATATAACTTCATCAGCACCTATTGTAATTGGCAGTTGAAGTGCCTCTTTACATTTTAATTTTAAATAGATTTCCTTTGATTGTCCTTGTAAAATATTAAGTTCAAAAATATAAGCAGGAACTTCGTAATTTCTCATATAGAATGGAAGATGCTCTCCCATTTGAATAATCCTTAGTTTGTTATTTTTATCTCTATCGTATAATTCAACAAAATCTAAATTTGGTAAATCTATGTTTAATAAAAAATGCGTTTCACTGGTTATATTTATTATCGGGATTTTTAACCAAAATGTAGAATTAGTAATGCCTAAGTTTGGTACTTTTGAATTGGTTGGGGTAAATGATTTTGATATTATATCTTTAAAAGCAAGTTGATTGGTTTTATCTTCATAAATGAGGGAATTCAAGCATACATCTACTTTTTTTTTGGTATCATTTATTATAACGGAAGCTTGAGAATAAACGCTTTTTGAAAACAAAAAAATAGATAGAACGATTGCTAAATTTAAAGTAATGGATTTCTTCATCTGTAAATGTAATTTGTAGATTAATTAAAATTAGCTACTCGTATAAATTTATTGATTTGCAAACACAAGTTTATTTATTTTTTAAAAATAAATTTTACAAAATTTAAGAGCAAACTTTTTCCTTAAGAGCATAATTATTTTTTGATTTATATACTAAGGTATCAGGATTCTCAATAATTAAATCATAATTAATTTTAACTGGTCCTTTGGAGCCAATTTCTTCCCTAGTTTGAGTAGGATTAGCGCGCAAACCTAATATAATATCTCTATCAAACGGGTTTGCTCTTTTTAGGGTTTCAGCATTTAAAATACCCAAGGCTCGGGTTATATACCTTTCATCTGGATAAGGAAATTCTCCATTATTTCCTAAAGAATGGTCTATTTCAAAACCAACATTCGTAAACATTTCCAAAGTATACTCTGCACAAATGCCAATTAATGTTTTAAAATTTATTTGATTAATAACTGAAATAGCGGCTCTTGTTAAAAAAAAACTAGCACCTAGTCCTTTAATTTCTTTCGAATTCCATAAGCCACAAAGTTCACCAACTCCACCGTCGATACCATATTGCTCAACTAACTTGTAAATTCTGCTATCTAATTTCCCAATGGCTGTTTCAATAGGTAAAGGAATATCGCCTTTTGTAATTTCGATTCTAATTCCTCCAACCATCACCCCTGTTTCCTCCATTTCTGCAGTAAGTACATAAACAGATGGATTACTTGTCCATGCTTGATTATATGACGTTACTTTCATAACGTTGTAATCGATTAGCACTTGCATATGGCCTTTCAGGTATTCCTGACAGGCAGTTGGATTATTAATTGCTCTAAAGGCACGGATTTTAATCATTTTAAATACTTGAGATTTCTTTTAAAATATTAATAAACTAAAACGTCTTCCATTTTACGTCTTATTGATTTTGTTGAAGGCTGCTTTGCTATAAATAACCTAAATAGAAATATATCTTGTGTTTTTAAATCTAAATTAAATATTGTTTCATATTTTTTTCTTAAGCTCCTTAGCTCTTCAATCTGTTCTTCTTCTAAATCTAAACCTTTTCCATGAATCAAACGAGCAAAAAAGAAAGTTGCAGGTGATATGGGTTGAAAAGAAATTCCCATTTTATTTGCAGCTAACCATGTCCTCTGTATCGATTGTCCTGCTTTAAAATAACTTACTTCTGAATTGTCTGGCATTGTAATTAAACAAATAGCTGAAGAATTTAAAACGGTTTTATTTGCTAATTTTTCAAACGCACTGCCTTTGTTCCAATTCTTTAAATTTTTAACGACCTCCCATTTTTTTGAAACATATAAACCAGCTTTTTCAGTTTCTGTTAGATCAATGGTTTTTAAATCAATCCCATCTCGTTTTTCGAAATTTTCATGATCAGACCACCTAATTTCATTTACGAAATCAGAATGTCCTCTTTTATGAAATATTCTTAATTTTTCTACTTTTGAAATAATTTCTGCCAACTTCTCAATTTCAGAAAAATCATCTATCACTAGTAATTGAGATCCGTCTACAGAAGATGAAACTTTTTTTAATTGTTCAAGATTATCTTTATTTATAATAACTCTCTCTGAAATTATTCTATTCGTCAATCTGGTTTCAATTTCATCTACTAGGTAATTAAAATCAAATGTTGAGGAATCATTTTTAATCTTCAAAAACGTATACTGACAGACTATTCTTTTATCTGATTTTTTCGGAAATAACTTAACAGTTGGATTTAATCCAATTTGATGTGACTTTAAAAATAAGTTTTCAGTTGCCGCACCAAAACTGACATAAGAAGCTAGGTGATTAAAATCTAATAATGAATCAGAAAGTATTTGATCATGAAATAAAAATAAATTTCCCTTTTCATAATACCATTTCCATGGTTGTGAATTTCCTCCAGAAGGAGCTTTAATAGCAGATTCAACGATATTATTTATTTCAGCTTTTGTTGGAGAATAGTTTTCCTCATTAAGAGGAATAGCTAAATTAGTTGCAATTTCTCTTATTTCAGATTCAGTTAACTTCTTGATTGTTTCATCTTGAAAAATAATACTTTCCTTTACTTTTGAATTTTTAATTTTATTGGCAATCAAATCTTCAAGATCTATAAAATATCTTCCTGAATCATGAAATTGATTTAACAAAATTCTTCTGCTAACGTCTGCTCCAATTCCTCCACCTAAAACAACTGAAGAAGCCAACTGAGGCCAAGTGGATATGGATTGTTCAATTTCTAACATTGAAGCTTTCATCCTATTTGATAACGTTTCTATACCAAGTATTGGTAAAATATATGGCACTTTTTCTTCATTTGTTTTTGCTTTTTTAATATCATTAATATCTAAGTGGTCAATAAATCCATGAAATATTGGACGATTAGGCTCTAAATCAAATCGTTCTACATCTAACATTCCCCTGTCACTCGTATCCATCACTACAGGCACTCCATAATGTTTTGCTTTTTGACGACAAAGAATTTTTACAACTAAACCATCGCACTCATCAACAAGTAAATCTAGTTTTCCATTTTGAATTATAAAATTATCAATGTTCTCTTCCGTTATTCCTTCACTAAAACAAACTACTTTTAAATAAGGATCAATCTCTGCAATTTCTCTAGCAACAGCGATTGTTTTCTTGACACCTAAATTGTGAGTACCTGTTCTAATTCTATTTAAATTGCTCAATTCTAATATGTCAAAATCTGCAATTCTTAATTCTCCACAACTTCTTTCCATCGCAATGGTCAAAGCAATTGATTGACCTACTGATAATCCTATCACACCTATTTTTTTTGTAGACAAGAGGGATTCTTCTTCTGGTGTAATTTTATATTGATTTCTATTTGTTCTTACAAATACAAACTCTTCTTCATCCAAAAGATGAATGAGTTTGTTTGACCAAGGATAATATACCCAAACGCCATATTCTTCAAAAGGTGTATTTCCTATGTACTTTATTGCAGATTTTTTAAGGGATTCTTTTGTAAATATAGTTTTTGGATTTTGTGATTTAACCAATTCCTCCAGTTGCCCAAGCAGCTCATCATGTATGGTAATGCAGCCTTGTGTGTTTAATAAATCGTTTAATTTTTGTTTATCATCTTCTTTTGATAAGCGATAAAACTCAACATTAAAAGTGTCATCTATCAATTTGTTTTTTTGTTTGATGCTTTCTATTTTTTTTTTCATAAAAGGTTCCGATTTTTATTCACGCATTCGTTTTACTCAGTAATTAGGATTTTTGTTACAAGTTATTTTAAATTTGGATGGGCATTATTTATTTTAAATAAGATTAATTGGTTCTTTCGAACAAATAATTTTTTTTTAGAAAGAGAATTATTCTTTTGATTAATGGTTTCTGAATGGCTCATCTGCAATTTCATTGATCTAAATTAAAAATAAAAATTGAAACTAATTTTTCATGCCTATCATCAGGTATTTACTTATTTTTCAATCAACTCCTCACGTTTCTCCTTTTAAAAACTATTTTAAATTCACAATCTCTGTATAAAAAGTAAAATTGTATATTTAAAACATCAATTTAGCTAAAAAATCTTTTCATTCTTTAGTTTTATTTGAAAAACTTAATATTTATCTCTATGAATTCTAAATTATCTATACTCGAACAAAAACAAGCTGAAGCCATCTTGGGAGGTGGTCAAAAACGAATTGACTCTCAACATAAAAAAGGTAAATTAACTGCGCGCGAACGAATTCATTTTTTATTAGACGAAGGCAGTTTTGAAGAAATTGGCATGTTTGTGACCCACCGTTCTACTGAATTTGGTTTAGAGCGAGAAAAATATTTAGGAGATGGAGTAGTAACAGGATATGGGACAATCAACGGCCGATTGGTATATTTATTTTCACAAGATTTTACAGTATTTGGAGGTTCATTATCAGAAACGCACGCCGAAAAAATTTGTCGCATCATGGATTTGGCCATGAAAAATGGCGCTCCTTTAATTGGCTTAAATGATAGCGGTGGCGCCCGTATACAAGAAGGCGTTGTTTCATTAGGGGGCTATGCTGACATATTTTATAAAAATACTTTAGCATCTGGTGTTATTCCACAATTATCTGCAATTATGGGTCCGTGTGCAGGTGGCGCTGTATATAGCCCTGCAATTACTGATTTTATAATGATGGTAGAAAACACCAGTTATATGTTTGTAACTGGCCCAAACGTCGTTAAAACAGTAACACATGAAGAAATAACTTCCGAAGAATTAGGAGGAGCATCTACACACTCAACAAAATCTGGCGTTACACATTTTTCGTGTGCAAATGAAATAGAATGTATTAATAACATCAAAGCTTTATTGAGTTATATTCCTCAAAATTGTGAAGATGATGCACCTCATATTCCATACGAAAGCAATGCTGATGAAAAAAGAATTGTCTTAAATTCTATTATTCCTGAAAGTGCCAATCAACCTTATGATATCAGAGAAGTGATTGAAGGAACCATTGATGAAGGCAGTTTTTTGGAAGTACATAAAAATTTTGCCGAAAATATTGTTGTTGGATTTGCTCGTTTAGCAGGAAAAAGTATTGGAATTGTAGCAAACCAGCCTGCGTTTTTAGCTGGTGTGTTAGATATAAATTCTTCGGTAAAAGCAGCACGTTTTGTAAGATTTTGTGACTGTTTTAATATTCCATTATTGGTATTTGAAGATGTACCAGGCTTTTTACCAGGTACCGACCAAGAGTGGCATGGCATTATTACAAATGGCGCAAAATTATTATACGCATTTTGTGAAGCCACTGTGCCGCGTATAACTGTAATTACCAGAAAAGCTTATGGTGGAGCTTATGATGTGATGAATAGCAAGCACATTGGTGCTGATATAAATTATGCTTGGCCAAGTGCAGAAATTGCGGTGATGGGAGCCAAAGGAGCAGCAGAAATAATTTTTAAAAATGAAATAGCAGCAGCTAAAAACCCAATCGATAAGTTGAACGAAAAAGAAAAAGAATACATCGAACACTTTGCAAATCCATATCGAGCAGCTGAAAGAGGCTATATAGATGAAGTCATCAAACCTGAAGACACGCGCGAAAAATTAATTCGTGCCTTTAAAATGCTAGAAAATAAAGTAGATGTATTACCTAAGAAAAAACACGGAAATATTCCTTTGTAAAAAATAGCAAATCTTTTACTAAAAATAACTTACCTTAAAACAGTAGTTGAATTGGCTTGAATGGTGGGCATGATAATAATGTCATTGATGTTGACGTGTGAAGGGCGAGTTGCAATCCAATAAATAGTTTCAGCAACATCTTCAGGTTTTAAAGGAACAATATTTTCATATACTTTTTTTGCTCGATCAGAATCACCATCAAAACGCACTAAACTAAATTCTGTATCAACCATACCAGGATTAACAGCAGAAACTTTGATTCCAAAAGGTAGTAAATCAATCCGCATGGCTTTATTTAATGCGTCAACGGCATGTTTTGTGGCACAATAAACATTTCCGTTTGCGTATACTTCCTTTCCAGCAATAGAACCAATATTAATAATATGTCCTTTTTTTTGCTCAATCATTTTATTTGAAATGGTTTTTGTAACATAGAGCAAACCTTTAATATTCGTATCTATCATTTGTTCCCAATGGTTGATATTTCCATTTTGTATGGCTGATAAACCAGCTGCCAATCCTGCATTGTTAACTAGAATATCAATATTTTTGAATTCATCTGGGAGCTGGCTAATCGCATTCAGAACTTCTGTTTCAATCCTTACATCAAAACACAAATCAAAAACGGAAACCATGTACTCAGATTCTAACGAAGATTTTAATGCTAATAATCTATCTTTTCTTCTTCCAGTAATCACTAAATCATATCCATTTTTTGCAAATTCAATTGCAGTTTGTTTTCCAATACCAGATGTTGAGCCTGTAATAAATACTACCATTTTATCCTATTTTTATGACTAATATAAATCAATTGTAAATAAATAAGCTTGAAATAGCTAAAAATTAATTTTAAAAAATTGATTATATTTAACCAAATAAATGAAAATTTTAATTATTAAAGATCTCATTCTTTACTAATATTAAAAATCATAAAATTTTATAATACTACTGCATAAATATGTCATGTACAAGTTGCTCTACAGGGCGAGGAAATAATAATTCATCAGGCATACCAAATGGATGTAACAACAATGGATCTTGTGGAACTACGGGTGGATGTAATAAATTAAATGTTTTTGATTGGTTAGGGAATATGAGGCTGCCTGAAGGGCAAGAACCTTTTGATGTTGTTGAAATTCGTTTTAAAAATTCAAGAAAAGAATTTTATCGTAATGTAAATAACTTAACGTTAAATGTAGGCGATGTTGTAGCAACCGAATCTTCACCAGGCCATGATATTGGAGTTGTTTCGATTACTGGTGAATTAGCAAAAATCCAACTAAAAAAGAAAAAAATAAATTATGATAGCGAAGAAATAAAAAAAATATATAGAAAAGCGAAACAGTCAGATATTGATAAATGGAAAGAAGCCCAAAACTTAGAGGTTGATGCAATGTTTAAAGCTAGAACACTAGCCTTAAAATTAAATTTACAAATGAAAATAAGTGATGTGGAATATCAAGGAGATAAAAGCAAAGCTACTTTTTATTATACAGCGGATGTGAGGGTTGATTTCAGAGAATTAATAAAAGTAATGGCCAATGAGTTTAAAATTCGCATAGAGATGAAACAAATAGGCGCTAGGCAAGAGGCCGCTAGGCTTGGAGCTATTGGATCTTGCGGAAGGGAATTGTGTTGTTCTACTTGGTTAAGTGATTTTAGAACTGTATCAACATCGGCAGCTCGCTACCAGCAATTATCGCTCAATCCTTTAAAATTAGCAGGACAATGTGGCAAATTAAAATGTTGTTTAAATTATGAATTAGATAGTTATGTAGATGCTTTGAAAGAATTTCCACAATTAGATAATAAACGCTTGATGACAGAAAAAGGAGTAGCTTTTCATCAAAAAACAGATATATTTAAACGTATCATTTGGTGGAGTTATACTTCTGAACCTGATGTGTTTATTCCCTTATCAATTGAGCGCACAAAAGAAATTTTGAAATTAAATGCTGAAGAAAAAAAACCAACTGATTTACTTGAAGCAAAGCTTCTTAAAGAGATAGCAGAAATTAAATTACCAGATTATCAAAACGTAGTTGGTCAAGATTCGTTAACCAGATTTGACAATCGTAAAAAAAATAATCAGAATAGAAATAAAAAAAATAAACATAAGAATAAAGCCAATCCCAATTCAAAACCAAATCCTAATCAGCAAATAGCTGCAAAAAATCTTAATCCAAATTCTAAACCTCAACAACAAACTGGTGATAAAAAAAACAATCAGCTCAATCAATTAAAGAAAAAACCCTTTCATAACCATAAACCAAAACCTAAAAATGACAATCCTGAAAAATAAAAAAATAATCTTAGGATGTATTATCTTATCGATTTTTATAATTTCCTGCAACAGAAATCAAATATTTAATAATTATCTTACCCTGCCAGAAGGTGGCTGGAATAAAGACAACAAACTTTCTTTTGAAATAGATATTAAGGATAAAAATCCATTGTATAATGTTTACCTCACTGTTCGACATGCTGATTCTTATCCATTCAGTAATTTGTTTTTATTTTTAAAAACAAAATATCCAAGTGGTAAAACTAGCATTGATACTTTGGAATGTATTTTAGCAGATCAAAAAGGTAAATGGATTGGAGACGGCGCAGGAGATCTTTTCGATAATAAAATTGCCATTAAAAAAAATTTAAGATTTCCTGAGATTGGAAAGTATACTTTCGTGTTTGAGCAAGGAATGCGCATTGAAATACTTCCATTGATTTTAGATTTTGGAATGACCGTAGAAATTTCAAAATAAAAGTTACCAATTAAATTTAAAATTTCGTTTATATGGTCTGTTTTCCAAATGCGAAAATAAATTTAGGTCTTCATATCATTGACAAACGAAATGATGGTTTTCATAACCTTGAAAGTCTTTTTTATCCAGTAAATTGGTGTGATGCGCTAGAAATAATAGAAAACAAAGAAATAAAAAGTAATTTTAATTTACACGTCAGTGGTTTAAATATATCAGGAAATGTAAATGATAATTTAATTTATAAAGCATTCCAATTGATCAGCGAAAAAATTAAAATCCCCCCTATTGATGTTTATTTGCATAAAAATATTCCCATGGGAGCAGGCCTTGGAGGCGGAAGTTCTGACGCAGCTTTTTTTATAAATCTTTTAAATTCCAAATTCGAGTTAAAATTAACAGCAAAAAATAAATTAGAAATTGCTTCAAAATTAGGAAGTGATTGTGCGTTTTTTATAGAAAATAAGCCCACCATTGCCGTTCAAAAAGGTGATGTTTTTCAGGATATTTTTCTTGATTTGTCAAATTTATGGATTGCAATTATTTATCCAAATATACATAGTCAAACAAAAGAGGCCTACAGTTTAATAACACCACAAAAACCACAAAAAAAAATTATAAACATTGTGATGCAACCCATAGAAACTTGGAAGCACGAGCTTGTAAATGATTTTGAAAAATCAATCGTTACAAAATATCCTTTGGTTCAAGAAATAAAATCCACTTTATACAACTTAGGTGCCATTTATGCAAGCATGAGTGGCAGTGGCAGTGCTGTCTATGGATTATTTAATGATGAACCAACCATTGACAAACTAAAAAAATATTCAAATTGGGTTGGTAAAATGAAGTAGATTTATTTTGAATATAGATGATTTAATTTATAAAAGCACGCAATTCCTATTGAATAAAAAGATAAGTTTCATTTTAAAGATTTTCACTAAATAAATCCTTGCATAATTTGTTTTAAAAATTGTTTGCTTGAGTTTAAATGAAAGCCACTTTAATTTTTCTTTATCAATAAATATGGCTTTGTCGCAAATACATTCCTTAATGCAATAAAAAAACCCACTCCAAATGATGAAGTGGGTTTAGTGAAAAAACAGCCAATATTATTGTGCAATTAATTTGTTGGTGCTAATATTTCCATCAACATTTAATGAATAATAATAAAGACCTGGTGCATAAGATGGTATACTAACCTCATGTTGTCCAATTGTTGCATCAACATTTTCAGAAGAAATTAATCTTCCTGTAACGTCAGTTACTCTAAAGATGGCAGATTTTGCATTTTTTGATAAATAATAACTCACCTTAGACTCACCTTGGGATGGATTTGGAACATTTTGCCCCAATACAAAGCCTTTTCTATCCAACTCATTAAGACCTACCGTTGAATTTCCCTTGATGTTAAACCAAATTGAAGGGCCAGTGAATAAAGCAGCATTCCACGCCATTTGGTTTAAGGAAGCATTAGCATACCTAGCATACCTGGTATTTCGACCAGCTATGATACCCGTATTCCAAGAAGCCTTATCAACTTGTTGATCTACTAAATCAGCAACAGCCGTCACAACAGGGTTTGTTTGTGTATAAGCTAAGCCAGCAAATCCATTGACAGTTGGCACAAGTGTAGACGTTAAAGAATAAAACGGAATTCCTAATGTGTAAGTAGTTCCTCCTGGAACAAATGTATAAAAGCAAGAAACTATGTTGCCAGCAGGAATGGTAATACCGTTCGGGTTTAAAGTCGAGGTAAGAGGAACAGTTATGAATTTAGAAAAACCATAAGGTGCCCAAGCAGGAGCTGCTGGATTTCCAGTACCAGGAAGTACATTAGTGGAATCTGTTGGCTGTAATACGTATTTAACCAAGAATGAATTAGAAGAAGCAGCTCTTAGTTTATTTCCGTGAGCTGAGGATGCCCCAGAAATTTTAGGATTAAGAACAGAGCTTCTCCATGTAGAAATTGGAGAAACATAAAAATTACTAGCCCTTTTATCATAAGCACTTGTGGTTGTAGAGTCACCCCATTGCAGCCAAACATATAAGGTGTCAACATCAGGCGTTTTTTTAACATAAGAACCAGGAATAACAATTGTATCTACTTTATAAGAATCAAACTTCGTCACAATGGGTTCAAAACTAGCTTGCAAAAATATGGATTTAGGATCAAGTGTAGCGCCAAATAACGTTTGATCATTATTTACTTTTGCGCCATTGCTAGCAATAAGAGAAACAGTCGAATCTTGGAAAACTGAAAATAGGTATCTAGTTTGATTAGGGTTTGCTCCAGTTACAGTAAGTCCTTTATTAACAATAATATCTAGTATAGGATTTACAGTCAAATTAAAAGGACCGCCTTGTGTTTTGGCGTTTTTGTTGCTTTTGTTTAAAAAATAAGGCAACTGAGAATTCTGGGTTTCAATGGCTTTTTCTAAATGCGGAAATGGGTCTGAAAACTGTGATTGATTTTGGAATTGTGCGTAAATGGTAGCATTAATTACCAAAGAAGCAACGAGTAGATAAATTTTTTTCATCATTATTAAATTTTAAAGGTTAAATTATAGTTAAATTATAAATACAAACCTAAAAAATATTATCAGAAATAAAAAGTATTTTGAACTATTAAATGGAAAAATAATTTAAATTATTGATGAACTTTGTAGAAAGCTTGTAGTTCTCAATTAAAATCTAACTTTAAAAGCAAAAGATAATTTGGATTTATAAATGAAAGTAGAAAAAATAAACTTCTGAAAATGTAAAAATAAATTAACTGAGATTCAATTAGTGCTTCCAACTTATTTAAAATAACGAAGACTACGTAATGCTTAAAGGTAAAATTAGAGTAAGAACAATTTATTACAAAGGAATTGGAAAAAATATTGAAAATTTAATTTTTTTCATAAACATTTGATAGATTGATTATTTGAATGGAAGAGAAAGAAATGAAAAGCACCGACAGATTAAAAAAATTGAAACAACTATTATTGATAGAACAAGAAGAAGATTTCAATCAATATAAAGAACAGTTTTTAAAAGCTAGTATAGCCCAGCGTAAAAAAAATGGTGCTACTTGGTTTCCAATTCAAATACTGAGTAATGAATTAGGATACGCAGATTATGTGCACATAGAGATAGAACGCACGAATGATTTAGACATGCCACATCAGTTTGGTCCTGGAAAAAATGTGAGTTTATTTTCAAACAAAAACCCTGATGAATGTCAAGAAATTACTGGCACCATTAAGCATTGCAGTAAAAATAAAATGAAAATTATTTTGCACACAGATGATTTACCAGATTGGTGTTATGATGGGAGATTAGGTGTCAATATTCAATTTGATGTTAATAGTTATACAGAAATGCAAAAAGCATTGGATGAAGTGATTGGCGCAAAACAGAATAGAATCGCAGCGTTAAGAGAAATCATTGAGGGAAATGAAATACCAAGTTTCAAAAAAATAGATGAAAGCACATTCATCACACAATTAAATCAGTCGCAAAATAAAGCCGTAAGCCATATTTTGAGAGCAAATGATATTGCAGTAGTGCATGGGCCGCCAGGAACTGGAAAAACAACAACCATTGTACAAGCCATTCGATTGGTTTTACAAACTGAAAAACAAGTTTTGGTTTGCGCACCAACAAATACAGCAGTTGATTTATTGACCGAAAAGTTAATTGAGCAAGGTATTAACGTATTGCGTGTTGGCAATCCAGCAAGGGTTTCAGAGGAATTGTTAAAAGCTACCATTGATGGGCAAATACAAAATCATCCAAATTATAAAGACATTAAGAACTTACGCAAAACAGCCGAAGAATATTTTAAAATGGCAGGAAAATACAAACGAGCTTTTGGAAAAGAAGATGCAAAGCAGCGTGCTTTATTTTATACAGAAGCAAAGAACTGCATAAAGGAATCAAGGTTATTAGAAGATTATCTTGTAAATTCTTTATTTGAACAAGCACAAGTGATTTGTTGCACACCTGTAACTGCTAATAATAAAGCATTGGTAAATAGGCGTTTTCAAACATTATTTTTTGATGAAGCATCACAAGCATTAGAGGCTGTTTCATGGATCCCCTTATTAAAATGCAATCGGGTTATTTTTAGTGGGGATCATTTTCAATTACCACCAGTGGTAAAAAGTATGAAAGCAAAGCAAGAAGGGTTAGCAACAACGATATTGGACAAATGTATGGATTATCAAAATATTTCAACATTACTGACAAGGCAATACCGAATGCATCAACACATCATGCAATTTAGTAATCATTATTTTTACAATGATCAATTGGAAGCAGATGCAACGGTTAAACAAACGTTATTGTCACTAAATGAAGATCTTGAGATTTTAAATGTCCCTGTTTCATTAATTGATACTGCTGGTTGTAGTTTTGAAGAAATACAAAATCCAGAAACGCTCAGTTTATCTAATAATGGCGAGGCTAATCTATTATTTAAACATTTGGAACTGTTATTACAACAATACCAATTAAGTGGTGAAAAACAAAAGTTAAGTATAGGAATTATTTCTCCTTATAAAGAACAAATAGAATTACTGAAAGAAAAATTAGTGGCGTTTGATTATTCTAGTTATGCGATAAATGAAATAGAAGTAAAAACAATTGATGGCTTTCAAGGTGAAGAGTGCGATGTCATTTATATTTCCTTGGTAAGAAGCAATTCAAATTCAGAAATAGGTTTCTTAACTGACATTCGCCGCATGAATGTGGCTTTAACTCGCGCTAAAAAAAAATTAGTTGTCATCATGGATACAGCAACCATTGGCAACCATCCATTTTACAAATCATTTATTGAATACTGCGAAAAAAATAATTTCTATCAATCGGCTTGGGAGTTTAACTATTTGAGCTAAGCAAAAAGCATCTAAACTATAAACAATTATTCCATCGTTTAAAATCAAGATTTGTTTTCGGGTTTAAATTTTATTGAAAAAATTATTGCAAACCGCCTTCTTTTAACCTTTCAGCATTTTCGGCAAATTGAAGCGCATCAATCATTTCCTGAATATAACCGTTTGTAAAATCGGTTAAGCTATATAATGTTAGTCCGATGCGATGATCGGTTATTCTGTTTTGTGGGTAATTATAAGTTCTAATTTTTTCGGAGCGATCGCCAGTACTTACCATGGTTTTCCGACGGCCAGTAGTTTCTGTTAAACGCTTTTGAAATTCTAAATCGTATAATTTACTACGAAGCATTTCCATTGCTTTTTCACGATTGCCCAATTGATTACGCTGAGTTTGACAAGTTACAACTATACCAGAAGGTTTATGAGTTAAAATAACTTTACTCTCAACTTTGTTGACGTTTTGCCCACCTGCTCCTCCGCTTCGTGCAGTAGCCATTTCAATGTCAGCAGGTTTTAATTCAATATCCCATTCTTCTGCTTCAGGCAGTACAACGACTGTAGCGGCAGATGTGTGGACCCTTCCTGCTGATTCGGTTGTAGGCACACGCTGAACACGGTGAACACCACTTTCAAACTTCAATGTTCCAAATGCATTATTACCTTTTACATTGAATACAATTTCTTTATAACCTCCCATCGAACCAAGGCTTTCATCAATTACTTCTAATTGATATCCTTTGATTTCGCAATAGCGACGATACATATCAAATAAATCTCCAGCAAACAATGCAGCCTCATCTCCACCAGTACCACCACGTATTTCCATGGTGCAATTTTTAGCGTCTTCAGGATCTTTCGGTATTAATAAAAGACGAATCTCTGTTTGTAATTTATCTTCCGCTTCCCGATTTTCTTCTAATTCAGCCTTAGCCATATCCAAAAATTCCTTATCTTTTTCAGTGGCTAAAACCTCTTTTGCACCTTTAATGTTATCCGAAATTTTCACATATTTATAGTATGCATCTACAATGGGTTCTAAATCACGGTATTCTTTATTTAATTTTTTAAATTGCTGCATATCATCAATAACAGAAGGATCAGACAACTTTGCTTCAACATCTAGGAATCTTCTTTTAATTTCTTCTAATTTATTTATCATTCCTATCTCACTAATTACAGAGCGCTAAATTAGTAATTCTTCAGCTCCTATGAATAAAATCAACCGAGAAAGAAAATCATTTTCCTTCAAACAGGCATAGAAAATATCTATGCTCTGTTATCGGGACAATTTTTGGTCGAACACAAATGTAAATAAAAACATTAAAATTTCAAACTCCTA
>JBKDJY010000121.1:0-12403 GCA_046345275.1 Bacteroidota bacterium | reverse complement strand
TGCTCACCCCTGAGTTACCGATTTTACCATAAATATCTGGACGATAATCTGGATCGTTACCATATAACGTCACACTATCAAAGGCGGTACTTAAACGAGCAGCAGGTAAGCCTTTACTTACATAATGGAAACGTTTGTTGGTTCTTTCTGGTCCACCTTCACCCGCAAACATTCGTGTTGGATCTTCTCCTTCTCTTTTGAAAGGGTAGATACCAGCTGTGTAAGGGAAATCACCAGGAAAATTTTCTTGTAAGGTCCATTTTAAAATATCACCCCAAGATGTGTATTTAGGAGAAGCAATTTTTGGAATTTTGGAATGTGATAAAGATTCGTAATGCGTTTCAATTTTTAAAACTTTATCCCGCACTTTAAATTCATAAAACTCATTGCTGTATAATTTTTTCTTTGCGTCCCATCCTTCAATTTCCAATAAATAACGAGGATCTAAATCTAATTTTGTTTTTTCAAAAGCTTCTTGCAAACCTTTAATCAAACGATCTTTGTCATCCATTTTAGATTCACCAATGGTTTCAATGGTTTTTTTTATGCCATATAATTTTTGCGCAACCTCTGCTTGTTGATTGGCGCGTTTATCGTAATTCCGATTGTTTTCAGAAATTTCAGATAGGTAGCGTATTTTTGAAGGAGGAATGATGTAAATTTTTTCACTCATTTCTTCGGTAATATGAAACTCAGAAGCTAAGGCCTTGTTGCCTGTTTTCTCAACTATTTTATTCATCACAGCTTTGTACAAACGATTCATGCCAGGATCGTTGAACTGCGAAGCGATTGTTCCAAATACTGGAATGTCTTCATCGGCAATTTCCCATAAGTTGTGATTGCGTTTGTATTGCTTTTTGACATCACGAATGGCATCTAAAGCACCACGTTTGTCAAATTTATTTAAAGCAATTACGTCAGCAAAATCTAACATGTCAATTTTCTCTAACTGTGTTGCTGCGCCATATTCAGGAGTCATCACATACAAGCTCAAATTAGAGTGTTCAATAATTTCTGTATCAGATTGCCCGATGCCAGAAGTTTCTAAAATGATTAGATCGAAGTTAGCGGCTTTACAAATGTTTACGGCATCTTGCACATATTTGCTCAACGCCAAATTACTTTGACGGGTAGCTAAAGAACGCATGTACACCCTGTCATTCTTAATTGCATTCATACGGATGCGATCACCTAATAAAGCTCCTCCAGTTTTTCGTTTTGAAGGGTCAACCGAAATGATAGCAATTTGTTTGTCTTTGAAATCAATTAAAAAACGACGGACTAATTCATCAACTAAACTAGATTTGCCAGCTCCACCAGTACCAGTAATGCCAAGAACGGGAGTAGAAGCCCCCTTCGTTTCCCCTGAAGGGGGAAGGATGGAACTGAACAACTTAGTAAATTGTTCATTATGATTTTCTGCAAACGAAATAACTTGCCCTATTGTTTTATAATCTTTGTTTTTAATAGTGTTTATAGCCACTTTCGCAGCCTCCCCCCCTTCGGGGAGGAATGAGGTGGGGCTATCACACTGACGCAATAAATCATTAATCATCCCTTGTAAGCCTAAAGAACGGCCATCATCAGGCGAATAAATACGTGCAATCCCGTAGTTGTGTAATTCCTCAATTTCTTCAGGAAGTATGACACCGCCGCCGCCACCAAATAGTTTAATATGCTCGCATCCTTTTTCTTTCAATAAATCGCGCATGTATTTAAAATATTCCACGTGTCCGCCTTGGTAGCTTGTTACAGCAATAGCATTCGCATCCTCCTGAATGGCACAATTTACAACCTCTTGAGCACTTCTATCGTGACCTAAATGAATAACCTCCGCACCACTTGATTGAATGATACGACGCATGATATTAATAGCAGCATCGTGTCCATCAAATAAAGCAGCAGCTGTTACGATACGAATTTTATATTTTGATTGATATGGTGTCGTTTCCATCTAAAAATTGATATTTAATTGAAGTGGCTAATATAATGGTTTTTAAGCCTTAGATTGAGAAAATTTGAGGTGTTTTGTCTCGAAAATAAATTTAACTCATGCTATTTCAAAAAGATAAAATCATTTTAATCAATGTTGTTTAAACTTTTAAACATAATCCAAAATTTTTGGGCTACTTTTGAATTAATAAAAAAATTAACCCCATTCAAAAGTTTTAAGGGTTAATTTGTATTTTTTATTAGACAACGATGATAAACATTTTATTATTCTCCAATAAAAAATATAATATCCTTAGTATCTTTATCCTTTATGATATTAGAAAAGTTATCGCTCCTCAATTTCAAAAATTACGCTGAAGCGCAACTCGTTTTTTGTAAAAAAATAAATTGTTTTGTGGGTAACAATGGTGTTGGTAAAACAAATATTCTAGACGCTATCCACTACATTTCATTTTGTAAAAGTTATTTTAATACCATCGATAGCCAAAACATACAGCACGACATGCCTTTTTTTGCAGTTCAAGCATGGATTACTAAAAATGAAATAACAGACGAAATTTATTGCGCCATTAAAAGAGGTCAAAAAAAACAATTTAAACTCAATAAAAAAGAATATGAAAGACTTTCTGAGCATATAGGGAATTACCCATTGGTAATGATTTCGCCATCAGATATTGAATTGATTTTAGGAGGTGGAGAAATACGACGTAAGTTTATCGATAGTATTATTTCACAGTATGATAAGTATTATCTTGAAACGCTAATTTCATATAATCATGCGCTACAACAAAGGAATGCATTGCTAAAACACTTTTACGAAAATAAATATTTCGATGCACTTAGTTTGGAAATTTGGGATGATAAATTATCTCAACTTGGAGAAGTGATCATACATAAACGCTCATTATTTTTAGTAGAATTTATTCCGATATTCAATAAAAATTTCGAATTCATAAGCGGTAGCAATGAAAAGGCAAGCATCAATTACCTTGTTTCTACAAAAGAAAATGAGTTTAAAAATGTTTTAAGATTAAATCTTGAAAGAGATAAAATTGTGCAACACACAACAGTGGGTCCACACAAAGATGATTTGGAATTTAAAATACAGCAAACCAGTATTAAAAAATATGCCTCTCAAGGACAACAAAAATCTTTTTTGCTAGCCTTGAAGTTGGCTCAATTTGAATTTGTAAAAAATAAAACAAACACAACTCCGCTATTGTTGCTTGATGATATCTATGATAAATTGGACGAGCTTAGGTTTACAAAATTAATTGAATTGGTAAGTAGCAATAATTTTGAACAAGTATTTATAACTGATACACATCCCGAACGCATGAACCAACTTTTCATAAAAACAAATACGGAACACCTTATATTTTTAGTAGATAACGGAAATATCACCCAGCATGGTTAAAAAAAGTAATTTAATAAAACTTGGCGATGCCATTTCTCAGCTTTTTAAAGAAGAAAAGTTAGATGAAAAATATAGTATTTTTGCCATAAGAAATGATTGGGAGAAAATTGTAGGCAAAATGATTGCTAAACATACTTCTCAAATTAATTTTACCAACGGGCACTTATATGTTTCAATAGATTCATCGATTGTTCGAAATGAAATGGCGTATGCCAAAGAAGACATCATCAATAAAGTAAATAAATTTGTTGGAAAAAGATTAATTAAAGAACTTATTCTTAAGTAAAAATGAAAACTTTTAATGTGCCCGAATTTTATCGAAGTCCGATTATTACAAAAGTAAAACAGTACCGAAAATTACAAGATCCTCGGAAAAAAGATAATTCTCCAACTATTTTAAACTTTGGAAAAATAAATTATTTTATTGCCCGACATTTTGGTTTTTGCTATGGTGTTGAAAATGCAATTGAGATATCATTCAAAGCCATCGAAGAAAATAAAGGGAAAAGAATTTTTTTATTAAGCCAAATGATTCATAATCCTGAAGTAAATAATGATTTAATTGCACGCGGCGTTCAGTTTTTACAAGACACTCATGGCAATCAATTAATAAGTTTTGATACGTTAACGCCAGATGATGTAGTTATAATTCCAGCTTTTGGCGCACCTTTAAATGTAATTGAAATTTTAGAATCAAAAAAAATAAAAACAGAATCCTATAACACAACTTGTCCTTTTGTAGAAAGGGTTTGGAAAAAATCGGAGACAATAGGTAAAGAAAACTACACCATTATTATTCATGGCAAACATAAGCATGAAGAAACACGTTCAACATTTTCAAGAAGTGATAAAAATGGCCAAGCAGTTGTGGTAAGAAATTTAACAGAAGCAAAATTATTAGGTCAATACATTTTAGGAGAAAAAGAAAGAAAAGATTTCGAAATTGATTTTAAAGATAAGTATTCAGAAACTTTAAATATAAATACTGATTTTGAAAAAATAGGTGTGATTAATCAAACAACGATGTTAGCTAGCGAAACGCAAGAAATCGCAGATTACTTTAAGTCCATTATGATAAAAAAGTATGGAGAAAAAAATATTTCCAATCATTTTGCTGACACCAGAGATACCCTTTGTTACGCCACCAATGAAAATCAAGACGCTACCTATGGTTTACTAAATATTGAAGCAGACTTTGCAATTGTTGTAGGTGGTTATAATAGCAGCAATACGTCGCATTTGGTTGAATTATGTGAGGGTAAATTTAGAACGTATTTTATTTCTTCTGAAAAAGAAATTATAGATGCAAATACCATCCATCATTTTGATTACCCAAATAAGCAACACCTTGTTACCAAAAATTTTTTACCAACACATTTTCCAATTAATATCATCTTAACCAGCGGCGCTTCCTGTCCAGATTCCATCATTGAAGGCGTTATTAATAAAATAAATAGCTTTTATTCAGATTTGAATTCTACTGAACAAGTTTTAAAATCTTTAAATCATCAATAACATAACTGATTATTAAAAACAATTACAATAAAAAATGAATTTAAACTTAATAAAACCAATTGCTTTTTTTGATTTAGAATCAACAGGCCTAGATATTGCAACAGATAGGATTGTTGAAATTTCAATTGTTCGCATCAATATTGATAATTCAACTGAAATAATAACCAAACGAATAAATCCGACCATATCTATTCCACTTGCTAGTTCTAAAATTCATGGTATATATGATAAAGATGTTATTGAAAGCCCTCCTTTCAAAGAAGTTGCTCATCAATTATTTCAATTTATCACGAATTGTGATTTGGCAGGTTTTAATTCCAATAAGTTTGATGTCCCTCTTTTAGCAGAAGAATTTTTAAGGGCTGAAGTTGAATTTGATTTAAAAAATCGAAAGTTAATTGATGTACAAAATATTTTTCACACCATGGAACCGCGTAACTTATCCGCTGCATATAAATTTTATTGTGGTAAATCTATTGAAAATGCACATTCTGCTGAGGCAGATGCACTGGCAACAGTAGAAATATTTAAAGCTCAATTAAAGCATTATGAAAATACTGAATTTACTGACCCTAAAGGAAATTTATATAAACCAGTAACAAATGATATGAATGCTTTAAGCGAATTAACAACGCGTTATAAGCAAGCTGATTTATCCTCACGAATTGTTTATAATGAAAAAGAAGAAGAGATTTTTAACTTCGGAAAACACAAAGGGAAAACAGTAAAAGAAGTCTTTGAAAAAGAACCCAGTTATTATAGTTGGATGATGCAGGGTGATTTTCCTTTGTATACAAAAAGAGTGATTACAAAAATAAGATTAAGTATGAAATAATTTTTCCATTAAAATGAATAAAAAAAATCACATACTATTTTTTATGTTGTTAATGATTTCTTCTGTAACCATAAGAAGTCAAAATATTGCCGTTGGTACTTCATTATTATATAATGTTCAAACGGAAAGTTTTGGCTCGGGTATTAGAGTGAATGTTTTTCCTAATAAGAGAATAAGCTTTACACCTCAGATTTCATATTTTTTCTCTTTTAATAAAATACACGAATACACCTTAGGATTAGCAATTGAAGGAAAATTTATAGAACGAAATAAAATAAATTTATACGGGATATTACATGGTGGTTATAATTCATGGTTAAATTATAAGTCATCTGGATTAAAAGACGCAAAGCCAAACAATTGGAATTTAGAGGGTGGTATTGGCATTTCTACAAACACTTGTCTAAGGCCTTTTTTAGAATATAGATATAATGTTAAGTTTAAAGAAACCCATTTAAATTTAGGTTTTATCTATATATTTGGTTGTAAAAAAAACAATCGTTATCTTATCGAAAAATGTCCAACTTTTAATTAAAATAATTATGAAATTTTCAAAATCAATTACATTCTTATTAGCAATTTCAAGTATTATAGCAATTAGTATTTGCTGTTCTAAAAAAAGAATTGCCGCTCCTACGCTTAATAGTTATGATTCTCCTAATTCTTATTTAGACTCGAAACAACAAGCAGAACAAGAATTTGAAATTACTTCCAGCGGAGGAGGACCCATCATTGGTAATCAAGGAACAAAAATTTGGACTGGTAAGCAATGTTTAATGTTTCCTAATGGAGATAGTGTTATTTGGCCTTTCAAAATAAAGTTGGTTGAGTTATATACACCAAAGGATATGATTTATTATAGGATGCCGACAGTTGCTGGCGGAAATATTTTAGAAACCGATGGTGAAATAAGATTAAGAGCATTTAAAGGAACTAGTGAATTAGTTATTAAACCAGGCGGTTGTAATGTTCAAATTGAAATGCCCAATGCTAATGCAAAAAATTATATGCGCGTACATTATGGTTTTAATGCTGCTGATTGGACAGATAATCCTTCTTCATTAGGAATTTCAACTTCATTAAACCCTTTGTTTTCAGCTACTACATATGGCTATTTAGCAGATATTGCTAAATTAGGATGGATAAATTGCGGTATTAATGCAAGCACCTCATCTGCAAGTAATCTTACATTTTCATCAGCAGTAGATGATTTAACTAATGTATCTATTTTTGTTTATGTATCTGGCAAAAAAACTGTGATGCAAGTTTCTAACTTAATATCTGGTCAAATTCCAAATGGCTCTTCAATAAAAATTATTGCAATTGGTTTAGGATCTGGAGGTCAATTATATAGTTTTAATCAAAACTTAACTATCAATTCAAATACACCAATTGACGTCACAATGGCAGCAACTACAGATGCAAGTTTAACGGCATTATTAAATAGTTTATAAACAAATCAATCGTATGTATAAGTTAGTAAATATGATGATTCATCATAAAATGTATGCACACTTTAGAGCCCTTTTATAACTGGCAACATTTATATGTGGCTTCAGAAGATGAAGATTCGATGTTTTATGGTACTGAATACAGCGAATTTACATTCACCAACACGATTTATAATTATTACATTCATCCACAATGGGATGATATGGGAAGTGAAACACTTTACCTCAAAATATTATTTGTTGATTATGATGAAAGTTATGCCATCATTGAATTGATAGGCGAATGGAATGATGCCATCAATAATGATATCATGCTTTTGAAAAGAGATATTGTTGATGATTTGATCTTCCATAAAATAAATAAATTCATTGTGATTGGCGAAAACGTCATGAATTTTCATGCTTCGGATGATTCATATTACGAAGAATGGTTTGAAGATGTTGAAAATGGCTGGATTGTTTTTTTAAATTTTAGAGAGCATGTTTTAAAAGAATTTAAAAATGCTGGTCTAGATTATTTTTTTAATACTGGTGGCGAACTAAATGATTTTGAATGGCGGAAGTTTTCGCCAGGTCAAGTTTTTGGAAATGTATCTAAAATTATTTCAAAACGAATTGAATAAATTTGTCTATAATTTATTTAAAACCATCTCATTTTTAAGGTACTATAAGCAAGCGTTTCTTTATCGATATAGTTCTTTAAGCTTTTGTTGTTATAAATTCTTTTTTAAAATTTTTGCAAATTAATTTTGCAACGTCTCTTCCTTGATTTATGGCTACTGGAATTCCACCGCCAGGGCGACCCCAATGACTTGCATAATAAAATTGTTTAAGTTTAGGCAATGTAAATTTAACGGGAGATGACGCTATAATGTTGTCTCCAGGCAACCAGCCCTGTGCACTCCCCTGCCAATTATTGGTGTAGCGCAAAACAGTTGCTGGTGTAGCAAAATCTGTTACTTCAATATTGTTTTTAATGCCAGGGAATTTTATTTCTAACAAATCTGTTAATGAACTCGTAAATTTTATTTTTTCTTCTCGGTATTTTACACGATCATTTTTACGCAAATTAATCCAGTAGTTTCCATTGGTAGTATAAAAGCTACAAGCCATTATCGTTTTTCCTTCTGGTGCTAATGTTGGATCATAATTATAAAAATGAACTTCAAGCCTATCCCAAGAAGTTCCGCAAGGAGATATCAACTTCACGTCCGTTGGGAAACGATAAAAGTGCGGAAAATTTTGATAAGACTCTTTTAATCCAAATGAAACTAAAAGAATTGAATAATAAACGTCAATGATTTTTCCTTCTTTAAGTTTAATTATATTTTGATTTACAAATTTCCCCTCTAAATATTCAAAAACAGTTTTATACCAATCAGCTGTTGAAAGCACAGCATCACAATGATGGATAACATTATTTCTCACCAATAAACCTTGCGTAATATTATTTTCAGATAATATTTTTTTAACTGGAGTATTATAATGCAATATTCCTCCCAAAGACGCGTATTTATCTGCCATTTTTTGCGCCCATGCTAAAGAGCCACCTATTGGATAACCCGCGCTTTTTTTGTCAAACACGGCTTGTGGAAAATTAAAAACCAACATCTTTACCTCTTGTCCATCATATAACAATTCAAAGGCTTCACGAAGAAATTTATTTTTAAATTTTTTGGCTAAATCAAAATTACTGACCTTTCGTTGTTTATTTAAAATATATAAAAACTTTAGGTATCTCGACATTTTAATGCCTCTTATGATGGATGGAATCAATGGTAATTTATTCATCACGGGAGGAAGTTCATAATCTTGCAAAACCCTGATGTCATCTATAAATTTTGAAATAATTTTTTTGTCTTCTGGAGACAAATCAATCATGTATTTTTTTAATTGATCTAAATTATTATAAACCTTAAAAATTTTGTTCCCGTATTTGTCAGCATTATTTTTTACTTCTATGTGTATTCTTATGTTGTGATGGTGAAAAGCAATGGATTCTAAATTCAATAATTCTGACCACATGTGGTAAAAGCCGCTTCCTTTATCAGATCCTAAAATCCAATGAGCGCATCCATCAATGGTATATTCTCCTTTTTTCCAACTTGTACACAAGCCCCCAGGAATTGAATGCTTTTCAAAAATTTGGGTTTCAAAACCATTCATTTGTAAATAACAACCTGCTGCTAATCCTGATATGCCAGCGCCTATGATGTTTATTTTTGGTTTAATTGCCACAGTCAAATTTAGTAAATAATTTAGAGCTTAAAGTTTACAAAAAAGGCGTTAAGTATTTCTTAACGCCCTTTTCAAATTGTGTGATAAAAGTTTATTTTGCAATTACTTTCACGTATTGATATTTACTGTATTTATCTTGATTGAAAGCATCTCCAGCATATGAAGGGCCTCGAACAGCTGAAACCAATGAAAATTTAAGTTTAGTAACATCACCTCCTTTAGCGGCAATAGCTTCTTTAAGTTTTGACTGAATTTTTTCAGCACGTGATTTGGCTAATTCTTCATTACTAGCAAATTTATGAGTTGGAACTTTCGATGCACTTGATAACACTTTTATTGTTGAGGTGCATTCTTTAGATTTTACTACAAGCGCATCGATTAAAGCAGCCCATTCATTTTCTTCAGTAGTTTCGTCTTGGTTATAAGAGAAAAAACGGTTGAAATTAATGGTATTTTCGCATGGACTATTTACGATGGGATTATTATCAATTTTATCTTTTACAACAATAGGATCAACATTACCCTGAACTTCAGATCCTTCTAA
This sequence comes from Bacteroidota bacterium, assembly GCA_046345275.1. Classification (GTDB taxonomy): domain Bacteria; phylum Bacteroidota; class Bacteroidia; order B-17B0; family Aurantibacillaceae; genus UBA4416. Next base: position 2,450 of record JBKDJY010000121.1, on the reverse strand, counting down.
ATATATAACTTGCGTAATAGATTTACTTCCTTTTATATTTGAAGTTGAAAAAGAGTAAACTTTTGATTTTATTCCGTTTGATTCTGCTGCGATAACGTATGATTTATCATAATCCAAAAGAATGTCTTCTTTTTTGCCCTCAACATTCACAGTATACTTTAAATCTTTGTCGTATTTTTGACTTAATATAACATAAGCATTTGAAACAGGTTTTTTGTCTATTGGATTATTAAGTACAATCGCATTCAAAATAAGCTTTCTACCTTTTATGACAATTTTTCCTAATAATGAAACTGGCTCTAGATTAATTTCTTTTTTAATTTCTTGATAGACTACTTCATTCGTTACAAATAAATCTTCATTATAAAATTCTTCATCTTTAGCTTGGTATGAAAAATTATACGTTTTGTTTGGAGGCAAGATGGTAGAAAAAGATCCATTCTCTTTAGGTCTATAAGCTCCAACAACTTCACCACTTTCTTTATCTGTCACTAATATCACGATATCCTCTGGCAATTTTTCGCCTTCCGCAGGAATAATCAAACCTTTAAATAAAGCCAAAGGTTTTTCCTGAGCATCAGGAATAAACATTTGATATAAATCTTTTTCTCCATAACCACCGTCTTTTGCTGATGAAAAATATCCACGTTTTCCATCAGGAGAAGTTACGAAAAACACTTCATCGTCTGGTGTATTGATAGGAAAACCTAAATTTTGAGGAGTTGAAAACTTATTTTCTTCATCTCTTGTTGAAGAAAATAAATCGAACCCTCCAATTGTTTTATGTCCACGAGATGCAAATATCAGTGTAACACCATCTGGGTGCATAAAAACACCATCTTCATCTTGTTTTGTATTAATGGTTGCCCCTAAATTTAAAGCCTTACTCCAAGCACCATTTGGTAATTTTACAGCACGATAGATGTCTCGTCCACCAAATCCTCCTGGTCTATCTGAAACAAAATAAAGCGTATTCCTATCATTTGTTAAACAACCATGTGTTTCCCAATATTTGGTATTTATATCGGATCCAAACTGTTTTAAAGCCGACCAATCGTTGCCATTCCAATCACTATAATAAATATTTCCACCATTTCCAGCACCTACATCTTGATAAACAATCAATGTTTGACCATCAGGAGTTAAATTAATTGAAGCTTCATTCCCATTTGTGTTAATTGACTTACTAATTGGCTTAGGACGCGACCATTTATTATTTAAATCTTTGTAAGAAATAACGATATCTTCATAAAATTGACCGTCTGAAGCTATTTCTTCGCCTGTTGAGTTATTTCGACGGGTCGTATAAATTAACGTTCTTTCGTCGGCGCTCAAAACTGGACTAAAATCAGGATAAGGGCTATTTATGCTGTCGCCTAAATTTTCTAATTGTACATTAACAGGATTTGCCATTAATTCTTTAGCATAAGTAGTTTGCGCTTTATAAAAAGCTACTTCCTCTTTAATTTCCTTTTCTTTTGCGTAAGTGGTTTCAAATAAATTGTATTGAAAACCAGCCTCTTCAAACTTGTAATTATTGTGTAATGCTCTACCGTAATAAAAATGAGCTAAAGGAGGTGCGGATTTTTCTTGTGGATCGTCTTGTCTGTAATTTTTTGAAATATCTGTTATTGCTTTTGCTAAATATATTTCTGCCAATGTTTTTTTATTGGAAGAATTCATTAAGGTATAACCCAAATTGAAATTGATATTAGCAGAAGTAGAATCTAATTTGTAAGCCGCTACAAAATTTTTAAGCGCTAAATCATAATTTTCTTCTTGCAACAAAAAACAACCTTCCCTGAAATAGTCAGAATAAGAACTAAGCTGAGCGCTTGAAAAAAATGAATTAGATATAAGAACAAATAAAAGTTGAAATTGTTTTTTCATAATTTGAAATTTATTTTAAAAGAGATAAAAATAGCGTATTTTTTAGATAAAATAGTTGTTTTTTGAATTATACCAAACCAAATTAAGTTTTGGTATCATTTTCAATTCCTTCATAAAAAAATACATAAATCTAAAAAAAATATTTCAGGCACGATTATTGAAAAGAGTACGGTTGAATATTTATTGCACAGTTGTGTTTTTCTTTGATGAACTGACTTTTTTAAAGATATATTTTACATAAATACTTATAAATCAATAATTTAAAATTAAAAGTGAAAATTTATAATGCTTGATAAAATTTGCGACAAGATTTTCATAAATCATCTCATTGAAATTTACTCGGCAGTTGAACTGTTGAAATAAAATGATTTTTTTAGAAAAAAATTTCCGTAAAAACTTATCAATAAATCATTTAAGGTTTACTGGAGTTTCCCCATTATTCTAATCAAAGTTAAAAAATAATTGGAACTCATTGGGCGGTTTTGATTTTTTATTAATAGGTGCGTTAGATGATTTGAGTAAATTGTAGATGCCATCAGCCATAGAATAGCAAAAGAATA
>JBKDJY010000120.1:0-58291 GCA_046345275.1 Bacteroidota bacterium | reverse complement strand
AGTATTCTTTTGCTATTCTATGGCTGATGGCATCTACAATTTACTCAAATCATCTAACGCACCTATTAATAAAAAATCAAAACCGCCCAATGAGTTCCAATTATTTTTTAACTTTGATTAGAATAATGGGGAAACTCCAGTTATTTTTTATAAAGCTATCCTATTTTTATACTATAAAAAGAAAAGGAACAAAATAGAAATAAACAAAATGGTGTTAGTTTTTTTAAACTGTAAACACTCCTAAATTCGAATTTTATAAACCAGAGGCTTGATGCAATGTTGCTGTTAATTTCACAGGTCCAAAACTTGCACTTGTTTGGTTGAAGTTCAATGTATTTGCTCCTACCCAAACATAATAAGTTGTTCCAGCTGAAACATTAAGAGAATGGACAAAAGAAACTGGAATATCTCCAAAACCACCGCCAGTTGGTGCCGTTGCCCAACCTGCAATGACGGATGCAGTTAAAGGGGTAGTCGTAGTTGGAGCAACTCCAGTGATATTAACATAAATACCTAATGAAATTTGACTAGGTAAACTAATATTAAAATTATAACGGGCATTAAAATGAAGTAAAACCACTCCGCTAACAGTTGGATTAATTACCAACAAATTTGCACCAGTATAATATGTATAAAAACCACTATTGGCAATGGTTGTGAAGCCAGTGTAACTACCAACTTTAGTTGGAGAAAGTGGGTAATTCCATGAACTGTAACCAGATGCATCAGAAGTTAATACTTTTCCAGCAGCCTGTGTGCCATCCGTAATTTTAACATTTCCTGCAATATCTAATTTGGCCTGCGGTGCATTTGTTCCAACACCTACTCTAAGATTAATTAAATCAGCTGTTAAAACTGGGCTTCCAGCACTAAGAAAGTTAAAGCGATCATTTATGTCATCATACTGAAGCCCCCAATTAGACAATAAATTACTATGGGCTATAACCATTCTATTTGAATTACTTGTACCACTGGCAAACATATGAATCATTGGTTTAGGTGATGCAGATGTGGGAGGAAAGGTAATTGTGGCTTGATCATCTAAAAAATTCACACCTCCATTGCTTGAATTAATATTAAATTTTTCTAAAGTCCCATTTCCAATGGAGAATATATTGGATGGCGTATTTATTCCTATCCCAACATTTCCTGAGCCAAGTATCGTTAATCTATTTTGATTGTTTGTTCTTAAATTCAAATCTACATTGCCTATATTTCCGATGAAATTGGTAGTTGAATTATTTCCCGTATTTCCTTTTAAGCCCCAAAAACCATCAGCTGTATTGCTTAAGTTTATTGAAGTTGGTCCAACATTTAATATTCCAGATGAAATTCCTAATGTTTGAGAAGGAAGTGTTACAAGAGAAACATTGCTTCCATTTGATAGTTGAATGTTATTGGTACCAATGGGATTGGTTAAACTATAATTTGGTGCACTTACTGTATAAGATGGCGCTATGCCATTAACAAAAACATTTCCGCCTGGTCCAGGAGTAATGGTGGTAGATGCGCCTGGGTTAGGCAAAGTAACAGAATTGGTTAAAGGACCCGACGATAAAATAGTCCCTGATGTTAAAGTTAATTTTGGTGGTGTTGAATACAGCGCATAAGGAACGCTCAAAAACACCTGCTTTGTGCCTACTAAATTAGAATTCACATAAACTTCATAAGCAATTCCATTTGACCAAGTAATTGATGCAAATGAACCAAAAGTAAGATTTCCGTTTCCAATTACAAGGTTAACCATACCGATGGAATTTGAATTGGTTGTATGCTTTTCTGAATAAACCAAGGGGCCAGCTAAACCATTATATAATTTAAATTCAATATCTACCAGTGCAGAAGGAATAACCGCGCCTGTAGAATTTCGAATGATAGATTGATAATTAATTCCTTGAGGAACCTGAGAAAAAACAAAAAAGGGAGCAATTGCGATGAGAATAATTAAAATAAATTTCATATTAAAAAGTTTTTAAGAATTATTAAATGTAGAAAAAATAATTGAATCAAAAACTCAAAAAATAATCAAGAATTTATTTTAAAATATCCTTAATATTTGGTCGGAAATACAAATTGCTTTTTAAGATTTTTCCATCTTCTCTGAAAATAGGATTTCCTTGCTCATCCAATTTACTGAGATTGCTTGACTGGATTTCATTAAAAATTTCTTCTATTTTATGCTGTAACCCATGCTTGCAGATAGTGCCAAATAAAATATATAATTGGTCGCCAATGGCATCTGCAATTTCAAGCAAATCACCATTTTTACAAGCCTCTAAATATTCTTCATTTTCTTCTTTAATCAAATTATACCGCAATGTATAATCTTTCTCTTCAATAAGAGTCGGGGCAATTGCATTACCTATTTTAAACGTTTCATGAAAATGATGAACATCCATGATTTTATCAAACAAAGGCTTTCCTTTCTCCATTATTTTTTGCTTTTATATTCATCATTAATTCCTTTCAAAATATCTTTGGTGATATCTAACTTTGGATTAACTAGCAATAATGTTGGCATCATATCTGAATATGATAAAACATAATCAAATTTTCCTTTATTATATTTTTGCAAAAAATTCTTCACGTTTTTATTCAATTCAATATTTTTTTCTTCTAATTCAATTCCTAAATTTTGCATTTGTAGTTCTTTATTAGCAATCTCTTGCTGTTGTCTCTCCAAATTTGTCTTTTGTTTGATTAAATCAGCTTCAGAGGCAATGCCAGCTTGAGCAGATTGTTGAAATGATTCGTAATCTTTTTGAAATTTTGAAGTTAATATCTGCATTTGACTTTCAATAGATGCTTTTTTTGATTTTAAAACTTTAGTGAAATCAGCGATATAAGCATAGTGCTCATTAATGCTATCCGTATTAATGTATGCAATTTTAGCATCAACTAAATTGGTTGAACTGTTAATCACCAAGGGTTTTTCTTCTTCAGCAATCCCTTGCTTGATACTTTCATCAGAATTTTTATTTTTTAAACCATTAACTTGATAAAATAAAATAACAACTGCTATTGCTAAAATGCCATTGATAATTAACGAAAGGTTCTTCATATTAAAATTCTTTAGAATGGGTAAATATACGGATACATTAAAAAATTAGAACGAAGTTATATCACAATTTTTAATAAAGTTTTTAAAATAATTTTCAAATCTAATATCAAATTTTTGTCTTGAATATATTCTAAATTTAGCTTCAGTTTTTTTGGCATTATCTCATAAATATAAGTATGCTCAGCATCAATAGATGTTGCCAATAATTCATTCTCATTTATAAATTCCAACGAAGCATAATCTGTAATCCCTGGTTTAACAGATAGTACAGCCAGTTGCGAAGAATCATATAAATCAACATACTTTCTTACTTCAGGCCTAGGACCAACCAAACTCATGTTGCCAATTACCACATTAAATAATTGGGGCAACTCATCCAATTTGAATTTTCTTAAAAAATAACCAAATTTCGTCACTCTTGGATCACGGCCACCAACTGTTAGCAATCCTTTCTGATCTGCATTTAAAGCCATGGTTCTAAATTTAAATAACTTGAAGTCTTTTCCATGCAAGCCAACACGGGTTTGTAAATAAAAAATTGGCCATCCAGAACTGGTGATTTGAATAAAACTAATCACCAAAAAAAAAGGAATTAAAAAAAGAATTCCAAAAATCGAAAACATGATATCAAAAATTCGTTTTAACACAACACTTTATCCACGGATTTAATAACAGATTTAATAACTGTATTCAAATCATCCAATGAAAGATCATAATAAATTGGTAAAGAAATTTCTCTACTAAAATTATCGTAGGTAATGGGATAATTTTTAATATCATAACCTAAATTTTTATAAAATGTCATTGCTGGAACTGGAATAAAATGAACATTTACGGACACTTCACAATCAAATATTTCTTTGATAATGACATCTCGCTGTATTTCGGAAATATTTTTTATGCGTAAAGGGTATAAATGATAACCGCCATTTTTAATATCAGTTTTATCAATTGGAATTTGAAATCTGTTATCTTTTGAAAAAGCTTGATTATAGGTTTCAAAAATCTCTTTTCGCTTTAATTGCGTTTCGCGATCATATCTTTCCAATTCAATTAATCCAATAGCGGCCGACAAATCCGTCATATTGCATTTATAACCTGCTTCAATGATATCATATTTCCAATTGCCTTTTTGTGTTTTAGCAAGTGCATCTTTATTTTGTCCGTGTAAAGTTAGCACACACAAATATTTATAAATTTCTTCATTGTCAAATGGAAAAGGCAAATTGAGTGCAATGGCACCACCCTCGGCCGTAGTTAAATTTTTTACCGCATGGAATGAGAATACAGAAACGTCCGTTAAAGAACCACATTTTTCTCCATCATAGGTTCCTCCGAATGAATGTGCTGAATCTGACAAAATCAAAATGCGTCCAAGTTTTTTTTGATTTTCTGATTGAGGGATAAACCTGTTTTGATGTTTAACAACCAATGCGTTAATTTCATTATAATCACATGGAAAACCAGCAAAATCAACTGGCATAATTACTTTTGTTTTTGATGAAATTGCTTTTTCAATTTCTAAAATATTGATATTAAAATCGTCAGCGTTAACATCCACAAAAACAGGTTTAGCACCACAGTGGATAATAACATTAGCAGTTGCCGAGTAAGTATATGCTGGTAAAATAACTTCGTCGCCCTGCCCTACTCCATACCAACGTAACATGATTTCCAAGCCTGCTGTTGCTGAGTTTAAACAGAGTGTTGATTTGTTGCCACAATATTCTGTAATCTTTTTTTCGAAAAGCTTGGTTCTAGGGCCAGTTGTAATCCAACCAGATTGTAAAGCCGCAGTTACCTCAGCAATAATTTTATCATCAATACGTGGCGGCGAAAAGGGAATCATTAAAATGAGTGGTTAATTTTTAGGTTTGATTTAATTTTTTAAAATTATATTTAAATAAAAGACACAAGAAAAATGTAAAAAATATAAATCCAGCTTGCGATTGTAACATGGATTCAACCATAAAATTAAGGGAAATCAGAATACTAAATAACATTAAGATGAAATTCTTTTTAATAAAACTATAAACAATCACAAATACCGTGATAATCATAAGAAGCAAAAAACCAAAGATGCCTGTTCCAATAAATGTTTGAAAATACTGATTGTGGGCATTTAGCTTTTTTGCCAAAGCACCTGTTAAACCATTTTTTTCATAGGCTTGTCTTAGTGCTTGATTTGCATCACCTGGGCTGGTGCCCAACCAAAAATTTTCTTTTATAATATTAATTGATTCTTTCCAAATTAATATCCTTACAGCAGTGCTTTCAGCATCAGATTTATTAATGGTTTGGATGGAAGAGGTTACTTTTAAAGCCGTTTTGAGGCGTTGAAAAGGAGAAGGGAAAAATTTATAGGCAATCGCGATTCCTAATATGAATGTAAAAATGAAAATTAAAATGGTTTTATGATATCCTTTGCAATAAATGATATAAAAAAAAGTTGATGGAAGCAATAAAAGGGCTGTTATTAAGCCCATTTTGGAAGAACATAAAAATATAGCAAGTAAAAATACAAATGAAATAAAGCCTATTTTAATTTTTAAAAATTTAAGATGAGCCAACCATTTTGTATAAAATAAAAGAACAATTAATTGAGAAAAAATCAAATACATGGCCATATAGCTGGGATGTAAGAAAAATGAAAAATCAGAATAAAAAAAAGCATTCTCTTTATAAAAAACATAGAGATAAAGTGCTCGGAAAATACAACATATAGACGTCAGGATACAGGCTGAAACAAAAGTGATGATGATTTTTTTTACTTGCGTTTGATTAAAATTTGATGAAAAAATGAGCGTGGGAAATGCAAAAAAACTTAATTTTATTTCGATGGCTGAAACGGCTTCAATTCTATTGTCTGAATAAAAAAATCCCAAGATATGCAGTATAAAAAAAGCATATAAAAGATAACTCCATTTATTATTAAAAATTTGCCTGAAGCTATCTTTTACCTTATCAAATGAAAAAAAACAAATGCCCCAAATTAAAATTAAAACTGAATAATTAATTCCAAATGGCATACAAAAGGCAATTAGAATTGGGAGATTATAACCTAACTTTAAATACGTATGTTTTAGTTTATTTATCACAAATTATTTTTTTAAAACAACTAAAATGTGACTTCTTAAAAATGGCAAATTAAATAATTTATAAAATTTACCTACCTTTCTTCCTATAGGTGGCGCTAATGTTATTTTTTTTAGGAGCATAGAAGAATTTTGCGGAAATAACTCTTTTACTTCTTTCGCAGTAACTTTTCTAACATCTTTATTCTTTGGATTATTATAAATAAAATCATACCAAAGGATGATGCCATTTTCATTCAATAAACGCCACATGCGATTGGCTAAATTAACTCTATCTTCTTGTTTTAAAATTGAAGTAAATACAACAGATTGAAAAATGACATCAAATTTTTTATCAATTGGAACAACGGTAGCATCACCTTCATAAACTTTGTTATCAGGAAACTTAGATTTAATTGCTTCAATTCGTTCTTTTAGCAATTCATTGAATGAAATATTAGAACGTTGAAATCCGAAAGACTCAAAAATATAAGCATTTTGACCAGTTCCAGCACCAATTTCTAATAAGCTTAGATTTTTAAAATTGGCAAAACTTTTCTCCAAAAAGTATTGTATGTTTTTATTAATTTCTGCTTGCGCATAATCAGTATAATAACCTGCATTATACAAACTTTCTTTATTCTCTCTTTTACGATATTGCAAGTTGATTTGCTCTGATAAACTCATCTAATTTCTATTAAAGAATTATAAAAATCTTGTGCAATTTTATTTCTATTAAAATGTTGTTCAACGTAAATTCTGCCTTTTTCGCCGAGTGTTTTTCTTAACTCTATATCTTCTGCTAATCGCAAAACATTTTTAATTAAATCTTCTACATTTTCAGGTTCTGAGTATAGCGCGCATTTTCCTTGATTTACAAATAATTCCTTTGCCTCTCCATCCACTGCTAAAATAACTGGTTTTTCCATGGCTAAATTTTCAAAAATTTTTGAAGGAATAGCGCCTAAAAATAAATCTAATTTACGCAAAGGAATAATTGATACATCAGATGCTTTAACAATAAAGGGCATTTGAATTTTAGGTACGGTATCATAAAAATAAACATTATGTAACTGTCTGCTTTCTTTAATCTGCTGCAATTTTAACTTTTCAGGTCCATTACCCAATAAAATAAATTTAATAGAAGATTGCTCTTTAAGTTTTTCTGCGGCAAATAAAATAACTTCCAATCCTTGCGCTAAGCCAATAATACCAGCATATAAAAACAAAATGTCCGTTTCTTTAAATCCATTTTCAATTCTCCAAGTAGAATTAACTGTTGTGGGATTATAATAGCTTACATCTACGCCATTTGGCAACCAATAAGTTTTAACAGTAGGAAAGCGCTCATTAATGTTTTTACAAATGCCTTGGGTTTGTCCAGTAACTAAAACAGAATGCCTATAAAGTTTTGCTTCCAAATTATAAGCCAAGCGCAATAATTTTTTATTTGTTACCACACCAAGTTTTTCGGCACTTTCGGGCCATAAATCTGATACATTAAAAATTAATTTGGATTTCTTTTTTCGTTTTAAATATAAAGCCGAATACCCCAAAAACAAAGGTGGTGATTCGCAAATAATAACATCAATGTCTCCAATTTTAGAATTAGCAACTTGTGCTGAAAAATAAACAAATGAAAAATAATTCAATAATCGATGAAAGATTGACTTACTTTTTGGAATATAAATAGACGCCCTGTGCACTGGAATACCTTGAATTTCTTCATATACATATTTTTTACCTTGATATCCTTCATAAATTTTCATTTGAGGGTAATTTGGCATGGCTGTTAAAACAGTTACATTCACTCCAAGTGTTTTTAAACGAAAAGCCAAATCAAACAGTCTGTTTTGAGGCGCTCCTACTTCTGGCGGAAAATATTGAGTAAGAATAAGAAGATTCAAAATTTATAATTAAATACTATATTCTAGTTCCTCAACTTCAATGCCATTAAATTCTAATTCAGTGATGGCATCCTTAAAATTTATAAATTCTATTTTTTGAGAAGATAAATACTCAACAAGCCAAATGTACCAATTTTTCCAGGTTTTATGGGAGTCTGAAAAATATCGGTCATGAAAATCAATGCCTAAATATGGTAAATTCATCTCAAATGATTTATCCACTATTTTTTTAGTTTCATCGCATGATTGCTGTAAATTTTTGCTTTGCCACTTTTTTGGTTTTTCAATGATAAAACCATCCATGATTTGAAATGGAAATTCCCACATCGATTCAATTTTATAAGGTGCTTTATAAGAAAATTCACTGCTATCAAATTGAAGACCCGCTTTTGCCATGTTACTAAACGTGTATTCATTTTTTCTAATGTAGTGCATGCGACAACCAAAAGTAGATACGTTGGAGATTTCTTTAAATAATTGCACTTCTGAATTTATGTTGTCAAAATTTTCGTAAGCAATACCATGTAAATTAACATCACAATTCATTTGTAGCATTTTATGTATCCAAAAAGCAGCAGATTTTTGTGAATAAGATAACCCAACTCCTTGATTTACGCCTATAAAGAATGTTGAAGGCACCTGAAACGAATTATTAAACTGATTTAACTCTTCAATGTTTTGCCATTTATTTTTAATAAAATCAGCGTAGCGGTTAAAAAGTTCATTAAAAGAAATTTTACCAGTAAAGAATTCAATGTAACTTCTTACGAAACTTTTAGGCACTATTAAATCTCTCAAATAATGTTCTGAGAGCGTTAAATGGTCGATATCATGGGATACAATGGCCTTCATCGAATTTGTAAAAGTATTAATTATTTTATATATAATTTATTTTTTTATCTTTTTTATTAGTAAAGGAAGATTATTTACCTGCAAAAAGCCATATTTCATTGGTTTTGCGCCAAAGCCTTTATAAAAATTTGCCAAACCAGGTTGACTTCCTCCTCCGAAGTCAAAAAAATCAGCCTTATTTTCAAAAAAATCAATTACATGCTTCATTAAAAGGTGCATACTACCAGTATGATCTGATTTATCAAAATTAGTACCTTTTAAATACAACGCATGTTTGCTATTACAAAGAAAATGAGCTAAAGCTTTGATGCTTTTTTTTTCATCAACTACCATAAAAGTATAAAGCATTTTTTGTGCCATGCCATTTAAAATTAATTGATCTAATAAAGCCACTGTAGAACGGGATAAATTAATTTCTTTTATTAAAAATGGATTAATCAATTTTTGAGAAAGCGATAATAAATTTTCATTGATGACCAGTTCAACTTTAAAACCCAATTCAACTGCTTTGGAAGCATTACGCTTTGAATTTTGGTTAAGTTTATATCCTTCCGCATAATTAATTGTGTAAGTGTTGATAGGCGTTATGAAATTAGTTTGTATTTTATTTGAAACATTTAATTCTAAATCAATGAGCTTAAAATGAGATAAAATATAATCATAATATAGCTGTTCAATTTCCAAATTAATTTTTCCGTAAGCTCCTAGCTGAGATGTAAATGGAGGTTGTGGCAAATATTTAAATCCAAATTTTTCCTTTTTTGTAATAGGAAATACGCTTTCATAATCGTTTATCATTAAAGCGTCCCAATTTGGGCAAGTCGCATTTAAATAAAATGATTGAGCAAAAACAAAGGGAAACTCAGAAGATAAAATAGTAGCGTCCCATTTTTTAAAATCAATTTCAGCGTGTTTAAGATATCTTACTACCATGAATTAATTAAACCATTTTACAAATTTGATGACCTTCATTTTTTGCCAGTTTGATAAAATCATCGAGTGCATCAAACGAATAAGTAGCCATCGATTTTGGATGACTTAAAATAACCATTTTATCTTGTTTTTGTTTTTCTAAATATTTTAAAATACTTTTTAATCGAGAAGCAAAATATCCATCAGCACAAGCAAAATGATTGGTTGATGTATAAAAATGTTTATAAACTCTTTTTTTATCTACTAGCCATTTTCCATCTCCAATTGGTTTATATTTTAGCGGATTTAATCTCATGTTAAAATATAAATTCCAATAAAATAATGGTAAAATTTTATCGTATGAAATAGCGATTTCTTTAAATTGACCATGTTTATTTTCTTCGCTAGGATCATTTTCAAATTGCCAACTTGATTTATTTGGAGCATTTAAGAAATTATAGGAATGGGCCTCAGAATCATGAAATCCTTTATAATAAACGGAACTATCTACCAAAATATTATTTTTAAGCAAAGCCTTCTTTATTTTATCAAATGGTTGAACGCACCAACCTCCCGCTCTATAGCTCTTACAAGGAGTATTTGTAATGTCAATGATGGCTTGGTGGTAGTTGGTAATGATCCGTTCGACTTCCGATTCAGTAAAGGAATCTAATTTATAACGAGTTGTGTTGATGATCCACTCATTATTATTGAATAGACTATCTTCCCAATGTGGGTGAATATGTAAGCCAATTTCATGGCCCAAGGAAACCAATCGTTTGAGTTGTTCTGATATCAATTGAAAATCTTCTTGACATTTAAAATGATGTAAATTATGTTTTAATTGAAATAAATAACCCGCATCAACAAAAAATGTAAATGAAACTTGATGTTTTTTTGCGATATCAATTAGCTTTTCAGTAGGTTCAAGGATGCATTTTTGAGCGCTTCCAGAGGTGGCACCAAAAAATAACTCATAATCAAAAGTAATGTGGATGTGCATCATTTATCTGCCTTTTGGAGTATATAAAGATATTCCTTTTGTTTCATAATTTGCTACCAACCAATGATGCATTTCATTTGCATGAATAATCATACACGAAGCATTACCAATTTTAAAATGCTTTAAAAATCCAGCATTCTCAAAGGGAAGAATAAAATCATTGCATTTTCTTTTTTTAGACCATTCGGGGTTGTGAACCTTAGTTAACATTGTTTTCATGAAACCGTTTTCGTCAATGACTTGCGTATTGAATTGTGTTTTATGGTAAACGGGGAAGGCAAAATTGTCTATTGCATCCTCTGACGTATGAAAATGAGTTAAGCTATTTAAATCTACCCCGATTAAAATTATTTTACCATGCAATTGACAAAGCTTATAAAATGGGCTATGGCTATTATAAGGTGTTAACTGATTAAAATGATCATTCACTAAATATTCAGCCTGTTTTCCAATGGCGCAAACCGAATCAGTTGGGTGAAGACTTCTCAATACTTGATTTCTTTTTCTAAAAACTTCTGTGATAATACCCATTTTTGAAGGTGTTTCTCTCACATTAAAAACAGGATTGGTTTTTAAATAATCGTAATTAAATCCAATTGCTGGGAATGCTGGCATCACGATTGTACCATCATTTCCTATTGCATTAATAATAGCATCAATTACTGTATTTGCGCCATTTTCAACAAAGCCAATTTTACTCAAACTGGAATGTATCATGACTACGTCGCCATTTGTGATTCCAATAAGTTTTAATTGTTCAATGATGGATTGTTCCGTTACTATTTTATTTTGTGCTATTAGTTTTTCACGCTCAGTTAATCGTTTTTTTCTCTTTATTTCTTTATAGAGATGGATAAGATTTTGTGGAAGTATATTTAATAAGAATTTTCGCAAAGCTTTATGAAGGTTAAAACAAGTTTTAAATTAGATTAAGAATTATGTTTATGACTGTTTTACAAAATCCATCAAGTCTAATTTAATTATTTCCCAATGTTTTTATTTTAAACAAATGGGATTAAAATCATCATTTGTCTGCGTAAAATTAACAAAACCATGTTTTAATTCTTTATGATTATACGAATAAGGGTATCGTTTTTTATGCAGTGTTATCCAATAATTTCCAACTGTGAAGGTATTAAAATTACCTTAAGCCACAATATTATTGAATTAGGTAACATTTTTTAATTTTTCGATTTCAATTTTGGATAAAATCTAAAATTGATGAATAAAGGGAAAACACTTTTAACTAAAATACTGGAATTTATTCCAAAGTATGAGTTTGATAAATTGTTAGATAAGTAAAAGGGCAACTATAAGGCTCAAGAGTTTAGTTTTTGTGAACAATATATTTGTATGTTATTCGCAAAATTAACTCATCGTGAAAGCTTCCGAGATATAGAAACTTGTTTACAGACCGTGTCAATAAATTTTGATAACGTTAACTTTATAGTTAACTTTGACTTGTGAAGACAGAGAGACAGCTCATTTTCCATAGACATCATTTCACTGAGTTCTATCTAGCTCAGCCGACAAAAGTTCAGGAGAAGATTGAGTATGTTTTCAAAATATTGCGCACAGTCGACAAGGTTCCGAAAAAGTTTTTGGATCACATGACTGGGACGGACGGACTCTACGAAATCCGAGTTGAAGTTGGAAGTAATATTTTTAGAATTTTCTGCTGCTTCGACAAAGGAAATTTGGTTATTTTATTTAACGGTTTTCAAAAGAAAACTCAAAAGACGCCAAAACAAGAAATTGAATTAGCTGAAAAATTAAAAAAAGAATATTTCGAACATAAAAATAAAAAGTCATGAAAAAGAAAAGTATGAAGGACGCAAGAACGTTTGACGAATTACTCGATATTAAATACGGCAAAACCGGAACTCCAAAACGTGACAAGTTTGAGGAGAATGCTCAATATTTTGTAATCAGTGAAATGCTCAAAGAGGCTCGCAAAGAAGCACACATGACGCAAGAAGAGCTAGCAGAAAAAGTTGGGACAAAAAAAAGCTATATATCAAGACTTGAAAACGGTAAATGTGACATTCAACTTTCGACCCTTTACAGAATATTTGAATTCGGACTCGGTAGACCAATAAACTTACTCATAGGTTAACTTTGACGGGACTTTTCTTCAAGCCAAGGTCTAATATAAACTTTATCCTTCATTAAAAACTAAAATCTGATTTACAATAGTTTCAAAAGCTTTAAAATATAATTTTTTAAATTAGCTTGTTTTTTTATTAATTCTTATTACACAGTAATGCAATAAATGTCTTTTCTCAAAGAACATCCATTCAACATTAAATCCATTTAACTCACACAAATTAGTGTAAAATTTTTCCATAAATTGATATGATACATTATTAGGGTCTTCACAATTATAAAATTTTTCACGTCTTTGTAAATGGTCTTTTCTAAATACTGTATCATATTTTTTCTTCCATTTATTTTCACAATAAGGCATTACGTTAAATATTAAAGTACAGTTATCCATACATCTTCTAAAAATGATTGGTAAAATTTCAAAATGTTCGCAGTATTGATTTTTATCCCCAAAAATTCCCATATGTGCGTCCATAATGATAAAATTAAATTTTTTATCAGACGCATACACTTCTTTAAAACTATCCGTTATTTTAATTATAGCCTTAGGTAAATTTTTTTTAAGAAATGGCTCCCAGTAATTACTAATTTCCCAAGCTTCAAAATATTTTGCATATTTATAATATGCAGGTGCTTGATGTTCACCTGAGTTTGAAAACACTTCTAACGCAATTATATCATTTAATAAATTTTTTTCTTTTAATCGTTTTGTTACTTTATAAATAGGATAAGTTCCTAATATGTGTTTTAATTGACGACGTTTACTTCTTAAAAATTCTATCATAATTCAGTACGTATTTCGTTTTATAAATTTTAAACCTATTTCAAATAATAAATTTGCTTTGTTGATTGTATAATATGGTACAATAGTTCCTCCAAATTCTCTAAAATATTTCTCTACTTCTGGTAACATACTTCCTTCAAAATCAAATATTTTAATTCCAATTTTTTTAGCATACAAAATACTTTGCCACATACAAGAAACACCTGCACCATGATGTTTATTAGAGTCATCATATCCTCCGAGTAAATAATAACAAATTTGATTGTAATAAATAATAAAAGTACATGCTGAAGGTTTATTGTTTTTATATGCCACGAATGTAAAACTATTAGTGTTATCTGCAAACTGAAATAAAATTTTATTTATTATTGATGCATCCAAAGATTGGTTTTTTCTTAAAAACGTTTTTAAAATTAAATTTTTAACAATGTTATAGTCAAATTCTTGTTTTACTTGTATTGAATCTTTAGTAGCTTTTTTAATTGATTTACGTTTTTCCGTTGTGAAATTTTCAAAAAGTATTTCTTCTGTTTTATCTAACACTAATTGATAGGTATAGTTTGGTATTACTTTAAACTTTGACCAAAAATAAGGTTGAGTATCTATAACATTTACAGGAAAAGCACTACTAATTAAATTAAAATGTAATTTTTTTAAATAGTCGCAAATTAAAAAATGAATATCTTTTTCAAATGTGTTTTTATTACTTATATTAAGAGCTGGGTTCATATAAAAAAAGCCATTATTTGGAGAATATGGTGGCGTAGTATAATAAGTTACGCCAAACCTATTATTTTTGTATAAATTAAACGCACCTATTAATTCGTGATTAGAATTAAAAATTCCATTTACAATAATTTTTTCAGAATATATTTCTAACCACTTAGGTAAATTAAAAACAGTTCCATGTTTTATAATAGCCTCCTGATAATTTAAATTATTATGTAGAATGTTTTTTATATACATTTTATCATGTTCTTATACAAAGATATCATCTGCTTAATATTATCTGTCCAATTATATTTTTCTAATACTTTTGCTCTTGCCGCTTTTCCTATTTTAAGCTTTAGTGTTTCATCTAATAAATATTTTTCCATCTCATTTGTTGTTTGTTCAACATTTCCTATTTCAACCAAACTGCCAAAATTTTCATTTTCAATTATCTCATTTAATCCCCCTGTGTTTGTTGCGACAACAGGTTTTTCGCAAGCCATCGCTTCAATTACAGAAACTCCAAAACTTTCATATTCACTTAAATTAGCTAAAACATCAATCATATTAAAATAATTTGAAACTTCTGAAAAAGGAATTCTGCCAGTAAATACAACATCCTCAGTAAGATTAAGCTTTTGAACCAATTGTTTTAAATTATTTTCTTGAGAACCAACGCCAATAATTAATAATTTTAAAGACTTTTCTTTATGTTTTAATTTTAAACTTGAAAAAGATTTTATTAAAACATCAATATTATAAAGACTTTCCAAGGCTTTAATACAGCCAATTACAAAGGAGTTTTTTTCAAACAAACTGTTTACTTCTTTTTTACAAAAAACAGAAGTGTCAACACCAAATGGAATAATGCTTACATTTTTATTTGTAACTGGAAGTAAATACTCCTTAATGGTATTAGATGTTGCACAAATTATATCTGCTTTTCTTAAAATAAATTTCAAAATTTTTTTATTGACGAAATTTTTTTGAGGGAATTTCATCACATCAGTTCCCCATGCAGAGACAACAAAAGGATGGAAGCCGCTTAAAGAACCTATAAATCCATAACTCGTAACATAATGAGCGTGTAAAATATCTGGTTTAAATGCTTTAAATTTAGATTTTAAGATTGGTAAATATTTGAAATAGATTATTTTCTCTTTTAATCCAATGCCTGAGATTACATCATCAGGCTCAAATAATAATTCGATGTTAGAATTATTTTCGTGCCATTTATAGGCTGATTTATTAAATGAAAATAAGCCAACTTTAATTCCATGTGCGACTAAACCAAGAGCCCATTTTTCAGTATGTTCGGAATGTGTATCGGATAATAACAGAATTTTTAGGTTTTTTTTCACAATTTAAATTTAAGAAGTTAGTACATATAAAAAATACTAATTATAGACCTTTATGAACACCAAAGGTTTAATGATTAATTTTTATTTTTTTAATATTAGTATATTTATGCACCTTGAAAACATATCGAATAGCCTATATTACAGAAACATCTCCCGATGATAAACATGCTTGGTCGGGCACAGTTCATTATGTATATGAAGCCCTAAAAAAACAAGGTCATACCTTAATTACTCTAGGACCTGCGAAACCAAAATTGGCTGCTATATATTGTAAAGTCATCAATCAATTGAGTTTAAAAATTTTAAATAAACGATTTGATTATAGGCACTCAACAATTTATACGAAAGCGTTTGGGAAATTATTTACAAAAAAACTCTCTGCATTACATTACGATATCGTTATCATTTGTGGTGGAACAGAGTATGGCGCCTATATTAAGACCACCAAACCCATTTATTATATTTTAGATAGAACAATTGAAGGAGCTTTAAATTATCATACGATATTATCTCACCTCTTGGATTTTTCTAAAAAGCAAAGTGTTGCAACAGATAAAAAAGCCATGATAGAATCTACCAAAGTTTTCTTTTCATCAGCATGGGCAGCAAATCACGCAAAATTATTTTATCAATTAGCATACAATAAAATCGAAGTCATCCCATTTGGAGCAAATCTAGATAAGATTCCAACTCATGAAATGGCCTTGGCAGAAAAAGATTTAACAAGCATAAAATTATTATTAATTGGAACCCATTGGAATAATAAAGGAGCTGATATTGCTTTTAACACGCTTAAGTATTTATTAAATAAAAACGTGAAAGCCACGTTAACGGTTGTTGGATGTTTGCCTCCAAATGAATTAACACATCCTGGCTTAACGATTATTCCTTTTATAGATAAAAATTCTAACGAAGGCATTAAGCAACTGTGGGAACTTTATTTAAGCCATCATTTTTTTATTTTACCTACTCGCTTTGATTGCACACCTATTGTTTTTTGTGAAGCAAGTGCTTTTGGTTTACCAATATTAACTGCAAATACAGGTGGAGTTGCAGGACATATTTATGAAGGAAAAAATGGTTATTTAATTAATTATGAAGATAAAGGAATGGCTTATGCCGAAAAAATAATGTCTATCATAGCTTCGCCCAATGATTATAAAACATTATGTGAAACAACCCGAAAGTGTTACGAAAATCATTTAAATTGGGATGTTTGGGCAAAAACAATAACGCAAAAAATTCAAAATTCTATTTCTTAAATTTTCTGATGATGCATTTAAAAAAGTGTTTTAATTTATCTTCCTGAGCCTTTTTACTTAAATTTGATTTTAAATAATAAAAAAAAGCTTTTAATCCTAAGTTGGTATTGCCGCAAGTATCAATCCATTGTTTAGAAATTACTTTACGAAAAATAGATTCATCAATCACTTTTAATTTCGCATTTTGAATTAATAGATTACTTAACCATTTTTCAGATTCAACTAAATCATTAAAATTTTTTATCAATTCAGAACTTCCAATTTTACAATGAATCATCAATTCATTTTCACTAAAAACAAAACCTGCCTTTTTTAAAATATTTTCTCTTACTAAATTGGCAGACTTTACTTGCTCAGCTGAATGCATCACTGTTACCTGTTCCTCATGCAGTCTATATTTAAAGAGAGTTTTTTTTACATTTGAAAATGATGTTGCGAAAATAAGCCTACTCCATAGCTCATAATCTTCTGCATGTTTATACATTAAATTGAATAGGAGAGGTTGTGCATCTAATACTAATTTTCTCATCATTAATGAAGGATGAATGACTGATGCGTTAAACAACATAAAACCGAGTATTTCATCATGACTATTTGTTATGTGAAATTCATGCTCTTGATGTTTATTAAATTGAATATAATTACAACCTACGACTCCAACTTCTTTGTGATTTTCTAAAAAATTAAATTGTTCGAACAAACGATTGGGCAAACTAATATCATCTGCATCCATTCGTGCAATGTATTTTCCTTTTGCAATTTTAAAACCTTTATTAAGCGAATAGATTAATCCTTTATTTTCAATGTTATCAATTAATACTATACGCTTATCCGAATAAGATTTAATAATTGACAAACTTGTATCATTAGACCCATCATTAATGATAATGAATTCAAAATTGGTAAACGTTTGATTTAATATGCTATTGATGGCTTCTTTCAAATAAGCATCGCCGTTGTATACAGACATAACAACAGAAACCATGGGATCAATTGCATTATTTCTAATATCCATTTAATGAATCATTCATTTTTTTGCAATTTAATGAAATTGTATGTTTGAAGAATACCCTGTTGAATCGACGTAAACTTAAAATTAGAAATGGACTTTAACAGCTTCGAATTATCAATTTCAATAATGGTATTATCACTTTTTCTACTTTCCAAATAGGTCACTTTAAACTCAATAGGAATAACCGTTTTCAATGTTTCTATTAATTGATTTACTGTTATCGTATCATCTGAGCCTAAATTATAAATATTAGATTTACTTAATTCAGAGTTTATAGAATGCGATAACAACTTAGCAACATCATGGATATAAATGTAATTACGAACATTGTTTCCATCTCCATAAATTTGAACTTGTCCTTTTCTGATGATGTTTTCAATAAATGTATTGATAATTCCTAAACCTTTTGAGGTGTCTTGCCCTTCTCCATAGGCATTTGAAATTCGATAAATATCAAAATTTATTCCATTTTTTAATTTATTGTAGTTTAAAAAATGCTCAATGGTCAGTTTAATAATTCCGTATGGAGAAAATGGATTTTTATCTGCGTCTTCTTTTACTTTTTGTAAACTTGGTCCATATACTGTTCCCGCGCTGGAAACAAATACTATTTTTTTGATAGTTAATGTTGATACATTATCTATAAAGCTTAAAAATGGAATTAAATTATTTTCAATTTCAATGGAAGGATTTTCCCAACTCGATGAAGGTATTGTTGCAGAAGCAAGATAATACACAATATCTATTTTTGAAAAAATAGAATCAAATTCATCTTTATCAAGCGAATCAATTTGATAATATGGTAAATCATTATTTAATCGATTGATTTTATTTTTGCCAAATAAATAAACATGATGTCCGCCATTTTGAGAAATATGTTGTATTAAATGAGAGCCTATAAAACCATTTGAACCGATAATTGCAATATTCATCTGCGTAAATTATTTATTTTTTATTGTCATATGAAATTTATACTCAATTAAAAATAAACTAATTTATTTTTACTAAAGTGCGTTGTTCATTGAATTTATGAAAGTAATAATTTATATAGAAAATTCTATAATCTAATCCAATTTTCAAGGATTAAATCTCTCGTATCTATTTGATCATCTGCAAACCAGTGTTTTGGAGCAATTACTATTTTTTCACTATTTTGATTTAACCAAGCTCCCCACCAACTAAAACTGCTATTTGCTATAATGTTGTGTTTGCATTGAGTCATCAGATATAAATCGCTGGCGGCATTGTTAGTTTCTACATAATTAATTGGTAAATCAAACTTAAAATTTTGCTTACACCATTCAATGTCATCCGAAAAAACAAATAATTCAATGTTTTTAAATCTATATTGAATGTGCTTTACAGCATATTCATAATAATTTAAGGGACATAACCCATGAAAATTTTTAGCATTTTTATTGGTAACATAATCACCACGCCTAACATGAATAGAAACACTCTGAGTTTTAGAAATTAACTCTTTTAATGATTGATTTTGCTCAATAATGTTTTTTTGAAACGTAAAATCATGTCTTATTTCTTTCTCAAATTTTCTAAAATACTTTTCACTTTGCCAAAATCCATTTAAACAAGTATTTGCAGGATATTTTAAAAATTCTTTATGATATCTGTTTCCACTTTCGAAAACGATAAGTGAAGAATAAAATGATGGAAATTTTCTCTTTATATAACGATTTAATTTTTTATTACTTAAATTTTTAAATGCTTCTAAATCTTTTTCAGTCGCCACATCAATTGGGGTTTCAAATATTGATAATTCAAAATTTCGTTGTGTATATTCGCCTTTTGAGTCTTTCTTAAGTGAAGTTGTATCTACTTTAATATTTACTTCATGCCTTAATGCAAGTGCTTTTCCAGCAGCATACTGGAACATTTGATTTCCTAAACCTCCTAACAGTTTTGAGATAATCATTTTATCAAATTAAAATATAATGTTTCGTACTGTTTGGTGATAATTTCCCAGCTGAATTTTTCTTTCCAAATTAAATGCGATTCGTTAGCCATTTTATCACGTTTATTTTTATCATCATATAATTCGTTCAATTTTTGTACTCCTTTGTTTATGATAACATGGCTAAAACCTTCATTATTTTTAGTGGTTGGCATTATTTCTCCACCTTTTGTCCATTGGGCTATTTCAATTGAATTGCCAACATCTGTTGCAAGAAATGGTAATTTTGCTGCTGCACACTCAAACAAAACAATTGGTGAACATTCAATAATAGAAGGAAACAAAAATAAATTTGATTGTTTATACGCTGCTACGGTTTGCTCGCGTGATAGGTAATTGAAAATAATTTGCTTCTTACCTAATAATAAATTCACAAAAGTTAACCAAGCCAATTTTGGATGCTTAATATATTGCCTTTTATAATATTCATAATTATTTCCAATCATTAATAAAGTTCCGTTTTTTATTTTTGATTTTAAAAAAATTTCTACGGCTTCTTTATGTCCTTTCCAACCAGTGTATGAGCCAACTAATAAAAGTAAAAAATGATTTTCTGGAATATTAAATTCTTTTCTAATATTTATTCTACTATCTGGTAAAAACTCATCTGCCGCTGCACCATTGGGAATAATTGTTATTTTACTTACATTATTTTTTCTAGCAAAATTTATATCTCTGTAATCATTGCTTAAATAAACATTCATATCATAATCATGTATCCAAGTTTTCATCTCTTCAAAATAATCTTTAAACTCTTTCAAATATAAACCTGAATAGCCAGTTGGTATGGATACTTTTTTAGCATTTATTCTTTTTAAAATGGGTAACGCCAAATTAGTTGCCCATTGTTGTGCCGCGAAAAATGTAATGATATCTGCCTTAAGATTTAATAAAAAATTAATGTAAACTTGATCTTCATCTGTTTCAACTTTTTTTGGATTACCAATGATGTTAAATGTTTTAATTTTTACTCCGTTTAGTTCAACAAATTTTCTATCAGGATGAAAACGGGTAACTACTATAACTTCATGCCCAAGCTGAGCTAGTCTTTCAGAGAGTTGTTTTACAACTTCTTGCATTCCGCCTACTGCGGGATAATATGATTCAACACAGTGAAAAATTTTCATATCAAAAAACTTTATTTAATACTTTAACAGTTTATTTAAAACAATACGACGCTTAATTTTAGATAAAATTACTACTAAAAAATTACTTTTCTTGTTGCTTATTTTTTCTCTTAAATAATTAAGCTCAACAATTAAAATATGTTTATCTATGATATGCTGTGAATAAACCTTATTCATATTTTTATCAAACAAATAAATTAAATTTATAAATGTTTTTTTTAAAAGTGCTTTATCCTCACTCGTAAATTTGTTTTTTTGAGAATGATATATTAAAGCAATTTCTTTATTTAAATTAATTTGTTCTGGCAAGTAGTGATTTAAGTTTAAAACACATTGATGAATTACTCTAGTTTTATAGCTGTTAGTAGTTTTTGACATTCCTGTATTTACCTCTCTGTACAACAATAGTTCTTCGTTGATATTAGCAATTTGATAGTGATATGAAATGCGAGACCACAAATTATAATCTTCAAAATAATCATTGTCGAGATGATACATTCCTGTTTTTTCAATTATATCTTTTCTAGCCATAATGCTAGAATGAACAAAAGGATTATCAAAAACTAACTCAAATTTAAGATTTAAAGGAGATGTTGAATGATGATGAAAACGATTTGTAAATATACCATTTTCGTCAATAATTTTAGCCCAACTACCAAGAACAGCTATTTGTTGATTCTGTTCTAAATAAGAAATTTGTTTTTCAAATCGATTAGGAAAAGAGATATCATCATTATCTTGTCTTGCTATATATTTTCCTTTAGCATAAGACAATCCTACATTTAATGTTTTTGCTAAGCCTTGATTTTTTTGCTCATAATACCTTATTCGTTGATCTTTATAAGACTTAATTATTTCGGCAGAATTATCTTTTGAACCATCATTAATAATTATGAATTCGAAATTTTTATATGTTTGATTTAAAATACTTTCAATTGATTCTTTAATGAATTTTTCTGCATTATACACAGGGAATATAACACTGATAAGTGGGTTGTGTGAAGAATTTATATCCATAATCTAAGTTTATAAATATCAAACAATCTTTGTAATCTATTTTTATATTGCCATATAAATTCTGTGTACATAATAACCATTTGTTTTTTAGAAATATAATTTTTTAGGTTTTTAAAATAATTAAAAATGAGTTCTCGTTGCTTATATGTGTCATCGCTATCATTTCTAATGCTTTGATTGGGAGCATCTAAATAATTCAATAACGGTTTTTCTAAAAAATAGATGGGGCTAAATGAGGCTAATTTAAGCCATAAAACATAATCTTCTAAGGCCTTTAACCCTTGTTGTTCAGGAAATAACAATGTATTTAGTAATAATTCTTTTTCACATAATACACTACTACATATTAATCTATTTGATTTAACAAGTTCGTCAAAAGTAATTTCTTTTGATTGACAATTTTCAAAAAATAATTTTTTATTGGTATCACAAATAGACCAAGCATTAGTTGAAATTACTTTATAAGATGAATTACGAATAACATTTATTTGTTCTTCAATTTTATTACACAACCATTCATCATCACTGTCTAAAAATGCTATCCAATTTCCTTTTGCTTGCTTTATACCAATATTTCTAGGAATAGCGGGTCTACCATTTTTGCCACAATCAATCCACTTTATAATATTACTGTTTATTCCTGAAACAAGTTCCTTAGAGTTATCAGAAGAACCGTCATCGCATACTAAAATTTCTAATACAGGAAATGTTTGATTTAATACGCTTTTTATCGCCTTTATTAAAAGATTAGCTCTATTATAAGTTGGTATAACAACTGAAATAATAAACGTGTTATTTTGCAAAAGTTTTAGTTAATTGTTTTTCAAAATTATTCATCCAAACACCTAACATATCTTTTTCTGAATCACTATCATCAACTAAATAAAACTTTAAATAGCTGTTAGCCTGTTGTTTAGATTCTTCAATTGACAATTGATGTTTTTTTTCAGCTACGATTTCTATATTAAATGTTCTTTTATATTCCGTTTTATTAACTTTTAAAATTGAATACCCAAATGCATTAAATAATTTAATCAATAATTTTTCTGAATAACCTTCATAATGAACCGCCCAACTGGCTTCTTGTGAGCCAAATATATGACGAAGCGCAACGCCCTCATATTTATTTCGATTAAAAGCGCTAAAATTTTTCTTAAAAGTTAATTCAAAATCAGGAACTTCAATTTGTAATTTACCTCCTATTTTTAACCAAGAATTCCAACCAGCCATAAAAGCACATACTGTAGATCTATCAAAATGCTCAAAAACATGATGCAATCGAATCTCTTCAATACAATTACCACTGTATGTTAACTCATATAAATTATGAAATTCATCTGCAACCGATGTTTTTTGAACTGTATGTTCTGAGGATGGGAAATCAATATTAATGTACCCATCTAAATATTTTTGGCCGCAACCTAGGTGTAATTTCATTTTTGTGTTTTATTTTTAAAAGCAGATATAATTTTATTTTTAATCAAAAATAACAATAATTTTAACGTATAAGATACTGTATGTTGATTTGAATTATCAGCACTTTTGTCTATTTGGTAAACCAAAAAATCTTTTATATCATTGCTTTCTATAACTTTAAATGGCTCTTCCCATTCAAATCCTTGAAAAAAATTATCTGGTAATTTAGTTAATATATCAGAATAACCGTTATTTAGTGTATGATTAAAAAACGTATGAATTGGCTTAAAAAAATCTAATGGTGTGGCAGTTTTTTTCATCACAAACAGTGATTTACCATCGAATTTTAAAAAATTAAGATGAACATTAAAATTATATAAATAATCGTATGTTATGAGAGGATACTCAAAATAACCGCCATATTTTGATACTCGAAAAATTTCTGACAAAAACAAATTAACATCAGGTACGTGTTCTAAAACATGTGAACAAATTACGTAATCAAATTCATTATCCGAAATCGGAAATTTTGTTCCGTCATAAAATATGATTTTTTTATTGGTCACTAATTCTTCCGAGTGACCAAATTGAGCAATCTTATCCTCTTCTGAATTATAATTTAATTCTAAAAAAACATCCGAACGATGATGCGGATGTGAGCCCGGACCTATTTCCAATACTTTATAATCTGACTTAATTTTAGTAATCCTATCTGCAAAAAACATTAGCTGATTTTTTTTATACTTGAATCCATTTGATTTAAAATTAACGAACTTTTAGCATTTATTATTCGCTTATCATGTATACTAGAAACAACATCTGAAACATTGATATACCCTGCTTGATCGTTAAATTGAACTACCCTTTGCTCAGTGGATAACCCTACAACTAATTTATATTGAGCCTCTGTATAAAATATTTCTTTATTTAAAAAAACAACTTCATAATCTCCTTTTTCTAAATCTTGAGGAACTGACCATGAAGTTTGAATTGCCAATCCTAACATAGATGTAATTCCACAAGCGATAACAAACTGAGGAGTTTGCTTATTTATGATGAATTTAATCCTGATTTGCCAATTTTTACCAATTGGGATTTCATTTATTGGCATATTTCTATCATCTTCTACTTGAATTTGATAGGCATAGCCATTAAGGTCATTATAGTTTTCCGGTAAAACTATATCAAACCTTGACGCAACTGAATGATTGGTATCTAAATAAAATTGAACTACATTTTCAATATCATCCATCAACATTAATTCTCCTTTTTGTAATAAAACTCCTTTATTACACAGTTTCTGAATAGAATCCATCTGATGGCTTACAAATAAAATTGTTCTCCCTTCTTTTGAACTAATATCGTTCATTTTACCTAAACATTTTTTTTGAAAAGCAGCGTCTCCAACAGCTAACACTTCATCTACAATTAGTATATCTGATTCTAAATGTGCGGCAACTGAAAAGGCAAGACGTACATACATTCCGCTACTATAGCGTTTTACGGGAGTATCTAAGAATTTTTCTATTTCACTAAAAGATACAATTTCATCAAACTTTCTGTCAATTTCATGCTTTGTCATTCCTAAGATAGAGCCATTCAAGTAAATGTTTTCTCTACCAGATAAATCACCATGAAAACCTGTTCCTACTTCTAATAAAGCCGCCAAACGACCTGTATACTCAATTTTTCCTTTGGTGGGAGGCGTAATGCGTGATAATATTTTTAATAAAGTAGATTTTCCTGCTCCGTTTCTTCCAATGATACCAACACGATCGCCCTGTTGTATTTCAAAACTAACATCTTTTAATGCCCAAAAATCTTGTGTTTCTTTTTTTTGAGTAATCTGTTTAATGTTTTTTAGTCCATGAATAAAATTTTCATATAATGTATCGTTTTTTTGCTGAGCCTGTTTATTAAGGATATAATGTTTACTTAATCCTTCCACTTTTATGACGGTATCGCTGCTCATTAAATGTAATCTACAAAACTACGTTCAAACTTATAAAAATATTTTATGCCTATAAACAAAAATAAAAATGAAACGCATGTTGATAGCATAAAATACCTCACATCATAAATAGCTACTTCGCCAAATAAACTATACTTAAAACCTTCAATGGCTCCTACCATTGGATTTAGGCAAAACAACCAAGT
The DNA here is from genome assembly GCA_046345275.1 of Bacteroidota bacterium. Classification (GTDB taxonomy): domain Bacteria; phylum Bacteroidota; class Bacteroidia; order B-17B0; family Aurantibacillaceae; genus UBA4416. The sequence goes on along the minus strand of JBKDJY010000120.1, from coordinate 32,557 downwards.
AAAAAATGGATGGATTTGATTCATTTTTTCGATATAAAATGTTGATGAAAAAATAACTGGTGAAATGTACATTCCTACCTGTATCATCACTGGAACAATAAATTTAACGTCTCGATACTTTACGTTGATCGTTGCAAAATAAAGTCCGATGCCAAAGCCATTGATTAATGTTAAAATAATAAATATAGGTGCTAAAACAATTTGCCAGTGAATTGGTTCGCCAGCAATGATAAACAAGACGATCAAGATTACTAATGAAATCAAAAAATCAACCAAACAAACTAAAATTGTACTCAGTGGAATAATAATTTTTGGAAAATAAACTTTTGAAAACAGATTAGAATTACCAATAATGGAATTACTCACATCATTAAACACACTTGAAAATAATTGCCACAATAACATGGCAGACGCTACATATAAAAAATTAGTAATAGTATTTTGTGAGCTGTTAATTTTACTAGCGATAAAGCCAAAAACTAAAATGTTAATTAATGGTTTCAGAATAGCCCAAATGATGCCAGCGAATGCTTGCTTATACCTAACCAAAAAATCTCTTTTGGCTAAATTATTCAATAAACTTTTGTATTGTAAAATATCTTTTAATGAAAAAAAGCTACTTAAAGCTGAGTCTATAATAATTTTGTTTGATTTCATTCTTTCTTAGCAATACAAATATATACATTCAAATTAGCTATCAATTAATTTATAAAATAAGATATTGACTCAATATAACTAATAATTAAAATGAAAAATATTTTGGATAGTTTACCTTCAAATCAAAAGCAAGGATTAGCGCTGATGAATCAAAAATAAATACTCAATAAATAATTACTTTATTATTTTAATGAAAAAAATTCTTACATTTGCCATCTTTAAATTTAAAAACAGAATACGGAGAGATGCCTGAGAGGCCGAAAGGACATGTTTGCTAAACATGCGTACGGGAAACCGTACCGAGGGTTCGAATCCCTCTTTCTCCGCTTAAAAAAATCACAAATCCTTTACTAGCAATAGTTTATGGTTTTTTGTTTTATTAATTTCCCCTTATTTTCCCCCAAATAAATTAAAAGAGTAAAAAAAGCGGACTTTTAACCACTTTTCTCTTTTACTCCTCTTTAGATTAATAATAAGTTATATCAATTTATGTTGTTTTAATATGAGATTTTTTCAACAACCTAAATCTACAAATTGCTCATCCCTTTTATTAATTAATTTCCGTAATTATAAATACAGCTTAATTTTTTTAAAAATTAGTTTCTTGAAATTTTCGTTATTTTATCTTAACTAGGTCAGTCAATTTTATATCTAATGCCTTGGTTATTTTTAATAGTGTTTTAATTGTTGGATTTGTTTTTCCATTTTCCAACCTCCAAACGCTTGGTTCTTCAAATCCACACTCAACGGCAAGGTCAAGTTGCGTCAAACCTTGTTTTTTTCTATACTTACGTATATTTTGCCCTATTTGCTTTATTTCATCCACCTCCCTCAAAAGTGAGAGATTCTATAGAATTTAAACACAACATTTATGTAGGGTTATTATTTTTATTATATTTGATGAAATTTAAATTTAAAAAGTAAAAGGCTATGAAAAAAATAACAATAGCAATAGCAATAGCATTAATAAGCAGCTTATGTAATGCTCAAACAGATTATGTTAAAGTATTAACCGTAACCGATACAGTAAGCGTAAATGATAGTATAACTATTAAATTTAAACGTGAAAAAAATTACAGTGGTACTGGAATGGCTGTAATGCAATTATGGACATCTACATACTTGCAAGTTTGTTATAATATATTTGGAGATTTTCTTAACGATACTAATATTGTTAAGGTAAAAATACTTCCAATAATGGGTAATGGAAACGCTCGTATTTATTCAAATAACACCGTTGGCGGTTATAAGCCTTTTTATATTCGTATTCCAAAACCTCCAGTTGACACTACTATAATTACTGGAATAAAAGAAAATGAATTAAACCTAATTGTAAAAAACATTAAATATTACGATGTTTATGGTAGAGAAAACACATCAAATAATGAAGGTTTAATTATTAAAATAACTACCTTTGAGAATGGGTATATTAGAAAAGAAAAGGTTATAATTCCTTAAATCGGCAAGTGTTAATTTTGTATTTAAAATTTATTTTTCAAGCCTAAGTTTAATTATAATTGGTAAAAAAAATGACAGTATTTTAGTTTTACTTTTTGATTTTTGAGAATAAGGATACTGCTCAATAAATTAATAAACATATTTTATAAACAACTTTAATCATTAACAATTTAAACCAAAACAATTATGAACGGAAACGATATATTAATAATAATAGTGCTTTTAATAGCAATAGTAGTATTTTTCTTACTGAGAGAGGTAAACTGTTGGTATTTTAAAATTAATGAGCGTACAAAAATAGCAAATGAACAATTAGAAGTGAGTAAAAAGACATTATCAGCAATTGTTAATTTAGAACTACAAATCGATAAAATAAAGGAAAAAAAAGAACCTATCTCAGATTAGCGGCGTTGCAATAATATCAACCGTATCTTTATAGAAATCATTTATTTCTAAGGCATTTAACCAATCTCTTTCTTTTCTTAGTGTTATTGGCATCCTGTTTTTGCTATTGTGTATTTCTTTCATTATCCCAATTGCTTTGGTTGTAACAATAGTGTATGTATTCCTTATTTCGCCTGTTGTCTTATCAATCCAATTTGAATAATTCCATTAATCGTTCAGGGGTTTCAATATATTTTGATTTGCTCATAATTCTATTATTGTATTACCGATTTTAAAAACTTGTTTAATAGGTTCGTTCAATTCAGCTTTCATTTCAACGGCTGCAGGTATCAATTTACTGCAAAGTTTGTAAAAATCTGAGGGGTTTTCTTTTGCCCATTGGTATAAATTCGCTTTACTATCATTTTGCAAATCTGAGAAAACAGTATTAAACATTTCTTTTACTGTTTTTGTGTTTTTATTGAGCGAGCCTTTTGGCTTTCCTTTCAGGTTTCCGCTTTGTCCTTTTATAAATCCCATTGTATTTTATTGTATTTTAGAGTAAATTAATTAAAAAATAAAGTTGTTTTTTAAGCTACATTATCTACATGACCTACATTTTTTATAATTGTTTCAATCAAATAATCGGCTAAATCTAAAGCGTTGGCTCGTTGCTCTTTGGTTGCTATTCGTTGCAAATAGTCCGATATTGAAACCTCAGCAATATGTTTAAATTCATTTGCTTTTTGTTGCCAAATATCATTTGCTTTGCCCAAATCGGGAAACAATACAACTTTGCGACCGCTTAAAACTTTGAATTTTTCAATACTTAAACCGTTAATATTGCCAGCACTTAACCAAACATATTCAGGTAAAAAGTAGGTGCAAATAATTGCCGATTTTTCGCTTTCTACTATTGCAATAGTTTTTGTTTTAAATTGATTAATCAAATGTTCGCCAAAAAAACATTGTCTTAATTCGTGGCCATCTTTTAAAATATCTTTATGTACCCAACTAATATGCTCGTATGGTTGCTTAACTCGTTTGTTCGTTTCAATATTGTAAAGCATTATTTTGCCAGTCCTTACAATACCGTTTGCATCTTTTTGCCAAAAAATATTTGCACCGTTCCATTTTTTTGAAGTTCCTATTTTATACAAATCCAATAGTTTAACCGTTTCATGTTCGCCAAATAGTTTCAATAAGATTAAAGCAAAATTATTACTTTCATAGTGGGTTAATGTAGCATCTAGTTGCTCAATAGGTATTGTAAACATTGGTTTTGGTGGCGGTGCAATTTTCTTTTGTTGAGGTTTATAAATCTGAGTATATTCTTTATTATCCGCAAAAAATTGCTTTGGTTTAAAATGATATTCGCATTTATCTATTTTGTTGCACCGTCCGACATGGTCGCTTAAATACTCTTTTGTTTCCGTATCAATATACTTTGTAAATGTTTTTTTGCCATTGCATTGGGGACAATCAAAGCGAGATTTTAAACCGTTGTATTTTTCTAAAATGTATCTCATGTAGCTTATGTAGGTTAAAAAATAAAACTTTTTTTCATGTAAACCGCATTACCATAACTTAATCGAGTAGTTTCAAATCCTAATCCCTTTTTAAGGCGGTCGCTAAATGTATTTATTGAAGTAACTCGATAGCCACACTCTAAACAGTAAATCTTATACTCATTATAAAGCTCTTTTAATGGCTTTAATTCGTTTGTATCAATTACATAGGCATTGTCATCTAAAAACATTTTGACGCTATCTGAATGCTTTTTATAGTTTTCAAGGGCTTGTTTAACTTGTTCGCTTTCTGAAAATTTCTTATTTTCTAATATTCGTTTCAAGCCATCGAGTACCCAATTAAAAACGCCCGATAATTCACTATTTATTATTCTTTGTGGTAATTCGCTATCTCTCTCATTTTCGGGAATAGTTACATCAAAAGGTATAATCAAAAAACGTCTGAAATAAGCATTTGTGTGTTCGACATCGGACGGCAATTTATTACAGTTAAATATTAATTTAGCGTATTTTCTAATTGTAAAAGGGTTTCCGTATGGCAAACGTGCTACCACTGGTTCGCCCGATACCAACTGTTTAAATATTGAAGCTTCAAGTTTACCGTTTAACTCACTTGCATAGTTTACCAACTTATTAGCAATAGTCGCCCTATGGTAGCCAGTTTCATTGGTTAAATTTTCAAGTGAATGGTTCGACGTGTTTTCAATTCCTAATAAGGCGGTTACTACTTCAAAAAATACGCTTTTACCGTTTGCACCGTCGCCATACAATAACAAGGCTTTCTCAAGTTTTAATGTACTTGTATCTGTAAACACATAGCCCAAAAACTCAGCTAAAATATTTTGCGCTTGTTTGTCGGGCAATACTCTATTTAAATAAGCCGTAAATATTGGAGCGGTTGCATTTGGATTATAATCAAAAGGTAATTGATAGGTTAAAAAATCGTCGGCATTAAATGGCTTTAAAATCGTTTCTTTTGGCGTTATTTCAAACGTGCCGTTTTTAAGGTTAATTAATACCGTATTATTATTTTGTGTGGGCGTTGGTAAATATGAAGCGGACATAAACTGTTTAAAGAGTTTCTCTCTAAAAGGAAAAAAACGAGCATCATACTTTGAAACACTAAATCTTTCTGAGGCTTCGCCTAAAAAACATTCGAGTTCGGACTTATCCAAATTGTCCCAATATGCCCCATTGTACAAATAAATAAAATCATTGTTTTTGCATAATTCCCATTTGTTTTTATAAGCCAGCGAGTGCATCTCTTCAATAGTTATTATTATTTTATGTTTCTCTTTGGTAAACATTTTACTTAAATCTTTCTCTATTCGTTCCCGTTCATCTTTTAAACTATCTCTATTTTTGCAATCATTTGAAAGGGTTAATTTTTCAATCTCTCTTAATCGTAGTTCTAAATTTTCCCTTTGTGGAAATGCTACTAAATCAAAATCTATTGGCTCAATCCTAGATAGTAATTCCTTTAATATTCGCTTATGGTCAGTTTGTTCAGGTGCTTTATTAATTAAAGTTTCCGTATCGTTTTTTAAATCATTTATATTAAATTTTGTTTCCATTTTAAAAAAGTTTAGTTTGTTTGTCAATTGGGATTAATTCGGGGTTGGTGGTTAAATACCATACAAGTCTATTTGTATGCTTGCATCTATCTTTTTTAGCTTGCCATAAAATCCCGCATTTTTCAAACTGTCTTTTATATCTCGTTAAACATTTTTGCTCAATTCTTAAGGCTTTTGAAACCATTGTACATGAACTTAAATGTTTTCTTAGATAATTATAGAAACGTTTTTTTTGTGCTTTGTGCTTTCTTTTTGTATCTTCGTACTGCTTAATGATTGAAGATTTTAATGGGGCTTTGGTGGGTTTCTTACTCATTATTAGCCCCTTTCTTTTTACCTAAATACACTAAGGCGTTTTCAATATCTGTACGTTTAAAATAAATACGTGAGCCGATACCATAAGGCACTAACTTACCTTTCTTAACCCAATTATGTAAAGTGCTTAAATCACATTTTAGTAATTCGCTTACCTCGTTTCGAGTTAATAATTCGGTGGGTTTAACTGGTTGGAAACTGGTTTTCAGTTCCGTTAATTGGTTTTGAAGTCCCTCAAATAAATTTGTAATTTGCTCTGGGCTTACCTCTCTTAAAATTGTAGATTGTGTCATTTGTCCTGTATTAAATTTGGTTTCAGGGCAAAATTACAGTCGCTTTAAATCTAAAGTGGGGTCAAACTATACCTAATATTTAATACGTTTAACCCTTTGTCTTACTTGGCTTAAAAGCATCTTTAAATCTTTGTATTTCAAATGAAACATCATAATTTAGTGTATCTATAAGTTCGATAATAAACTCATAGATTTTATTTTTTGATTTAAATACTTTAGTTTCCGCATTTAGATAACTTACAAATGGCTTTAAACTCAAAATAAAATTCTTTTCAAATTGGCGACTATTTAAATTGATATTTTCTGTATTATTTGTAATTAAATTAAAATTACTCTCTATCAAATTAATTATATCATAACAAATGGGATATGAATCTAAAGTTAAATCATGCGTGGATTTATCAGTAATGAACTTTATTGATTTAATGGCAGGTGTTTTTTGTAAATCTAAAACGCTAAGCTCACTGCTTTTTTTTTGAGTAATTAGTTTTGATAAAAATTTAATTAGTTCATTATTTTGTTTTTTTGCTTGACTATTTACTGTTGCAAGTCTAACCTTTTCAGCCCAAATGGAGTGTTCTAAAGATTGCCCCAATTCAACTAAAAAAAAAATTATATCATTTTGCTGTGTAATTAATTTATGTTTCTTAATGATTCTATTTGATTCAATTAATACATTTTTTTTTAAATAATATTCGTAAAAGATATAAAACCTGTCTTCGTTTAGAGCTTTATGATAATTGGATATTAAAGCGAAATTTGGGACTATACTTTCGTGGTGTTTATTCTTTAAATTCATGCAGCTAATGTAGGATATGTAGTGAAAAACAAAACATTTATTTTTAAAAATAGTCCGCTAATTGCATTGCTTTTTGAGTATCTGTTTTACCGATATACTCTAAAAACATTTGTTCGGTACTATGTCCAGTAACCCCAATTAATAAAGCGGTTGGAATTTTACCATAGTTATTAGTGGCAAACGACCGCCTACCAATATGAGAGGTTACAAGTTGCCATTTTGCGTACATACCAATAACTTTACGGTTATCAATTTGTAAACCGCCTTTTATTACTTTATTGATTTTTGCCGTTTCGCAAACATCTTTAATATGTTCGTTATACCTTTGGTCGCTCATTTTTGTAGGAAAGTTTCCGCCCCTTTTTTCTAAAATACTCATTACCTTTTTACTTAATGGGACTGTCATAATTTTGCCAGTCTTTACTTGAGTAAATTCAATTAGTGGTTTATTGTTTTCGAGCCTTATCATATCCTTTGTAAATCTTAAAAAGTCGGAAACCCTTTGTCCAGTTTCACATGATATTAAAAGCCAGTCCCTCGCATTTATTAAATGTTCTTTTGTAATATCCTTACAATTTTCAATAAGTGAAAGTTCGTTTAAGTCTAAATAAATTTTCTCAACTTTAACAGTATTGATTTGTAAACCACTTAATTTTTTACTCACTTCAATATTATTGCTTTCTGCATGATAGCAAATAGTTTTAATAAACTTTAAAGCCCTTGCAATAGTGTTTTGACTGTAATTTTCAGAAATACAAAAATCATAAAAACTCAATTTAAAATCTTCGTTTACATCTTTAATAAGATAAACTCTTTTTGTATTGGTTTGGAAACGCTCAATCAATTTCTTATTTGCATTCAGTTTAACTATTGAGGCGGTTGTTAATACATTACGTTTATGCAATTCATAATAAGTAAAGTAATCCACTAATTTATTAGGCACTTCATTAATTGCTTTGGGATTAATAAAATCCTTTAACCATTGTGAGTTAATCTCGTTTTTATTGATTGTATTATTATAGTGGTTTAATAAATCTAAACTTAGTTTTTTGAGGTCGTTATCTAATTTTTTTAAATCAGTATCTTTTAGGTTTATAGGTTGTCCCTTTGTTTTACTCCAATTATTTGAGTTTGTCTTATAATTGGTTTTTGTGGTTAAATCAAATGAAGCCCCATCTTTAAACCTCAAATAGATACTTGAAGTTTCGGAAACGTTCTTAATTATGTATTTTATTGTAGCCATAGCACAAATATAATACTTTCCCCACATTTTCCCCACATTTTCCCCACCTCATTACATTTTATTCTATTTCATTAAATAAGTTGTATATTTGATAAATGATTGAATTAATTGATAATATAGAGGCAAAGACGTTTTCAGTGGTTTTCATGAAACGGCTAAATTGTATTGTATGCACTCCCTCTTTCTCCGCTGAAAGGGACTTAGGCTCAAAAAGAGAACTAAGTCCCTTTTTTATTAAGGTCAAATGGCCTGTTTTTCATTCTATTTCAGAGATTTAAATTTTAGCATTCTTTTATGATAGACAATGAAGATGCTTACTAATTTTTTCAATTTTATTTGATTGCTGATTTCTTTTTGAAATATCTAAATTTTATAAATCATTATTTTTTATGCTGGATATATAACGTAGTTTCTAGGCGTTTCATAAAGTGTAACCTCTAATTCTAGGGTTGAGGGAATTTTAGGTTTTAAAATATCAAAAATAACTTTTGCAATATTTTCTGCAGTTGGGTTTAAATTTTTAAACTCAAGGGTATCAAGGTTCAAATTTTTATGATCAAATCTTTCAACTATTTCTAAGTTTATAATATCATTCAATTTTTTCATGTCAAAAACAAATCCTGTTTCTTCGTCAACATGACCTACTAATTTAATAATTAACTCATAGTTATGTCCATGATAATTGGGGTTATTGCATAAACCAAAAACCTCCTCGTTTTTTTCATGACTCCATGTTGGATTGTATAATCGGTGGGCTGAATTAAAGGTTGCTTTTCTAAATACGGCTGTTTTCATTTTAGATTTTTTTCTTTTATGTTTTAATTTATACTGGTAACTATTTTTAGATGCTTAAGATTTATTATCAATTATTTCAGTTTACAATAAGTCTCAATTAATTGCGGCGCCATTTCATCTCCTAATGCATCCGCTTTATGTAAATCTTCGCAAGCACCGCGTTTATCTTTACTAGCATGCTTTACCGCTGCTCTGTTTACAAATGCGGATCCATAATCAAACTTTAATTTAATAGCTGTATCAAAATCTTTCAATGCCTCAACAAATTGTTTATTTTCTCCTTTTGCAACTCCTCTGTAATTATAACTCATTGGATTTTTTGGATTTATTTTAATGGCCGCATCAAAATCAACAATTGCGTCGGTATTGTCATTTAATTCTATTTTATTTATCCCTCTTAAAATCAATGATTGTTCGTCATTTGGAAAAGCCTCAAGGTAAAGATTCCAATCATTAATGGCATTTTTATAATCATGAACTTCATACCTTGCTTTTGCTCTGATTTTATAGGCGTCGTAATTTGGTTGAGCAGCATTTTCAAATTTTAAGCCATCTGTAATTTCTTTTATGGCATAATTATATTCTTTTTGAAGGTATTTAATTTCACCTTTTAAAAAATACACTTCCATGTATCGAGGGTTAATATCCAACGCTGCTTCACAAGTAGACAATGCAAGTTTATAACTCTTGCCCAAAAACATTAATTTTGCTTGGGAATAGAGCACTTCACTGTCATCAGGATTTAATAAAATTGCAGAATCTAGTGATACTTTAGCTTCTTCATACTTTTTAGTATCTAAATAAATTAGCGCCAAGGTTTTATAAATATCAAAATTATTTTGAGGATTTTTTTTTGATTTAATCAAATCTTTTTCTGCTCCTTTATAATCCTTTAATTTATACTTGGCAAAAGCCATTTTGTTAAATGCTTGATAATAGGTTGGGTTTATCTTAATGGCATTTTTATACATTGAAATAGCATCTTTATAGTTTGCAGAATCTAATAGTTTGCAGGCCGCTTTGTATATAGGCACTTCTAAATTTTCTTGTTTTGCAGTGTCTGTTTGAGAAATAATTGATACAGAAATAATACAAAATAACAAACTAAAAAAAATTTCTTTTGAATAATTCATAGAATTTAATTGTGTTCTTTATTTTGATTAGCTAAATTTACATAAACAATTTAGAAAAATAAATATTATGCTATCATTCATCCTAATCTTTGTGTCATTATTTTTTTTAATTCTTCTGTCATTTGTCACGATACAACAAGGCACAGTAGGTGTCATTACAGTGTTTGGTAAATACAAGCGAATTCTTTCTCCAGGTTTAAATTTCAAAATTCCTTTGATTGAAAAGGTTTACAAAAAAATTTCTATTCAAAACAGAAGTATTGAATTGGGATTTCAAGCAGTTACGATAGATCAAGCGAATGTAAATTTTACAGCGATGTTGCTTTATGCTGTTGTCAATCAAAATGAAGAATCAATTAAGAATGTTGCTTTTAAGTTTGTTGATGAAAAAAATCTGATGCAAGCATTGGTTCGTTCAATAGAAGGTTCTGTAAGGGCTTTTGTGGCTACAAAAAAACAATCAGAAGTGTTGTCTTTACGCCGAGATATCGTAGAGGCCGTAAAAGATCAATTAGATTTAATGCTTGAAGAATGGGGTTATCACTTATTGGATTTGCAATTAAACGATATTACTTTTGATGAAGAAGTGATGCGTTCTATGGCAAAAGTTGTGGCTAGTAATAATTTAAAAGCAGCAGCAGAAAATGAAGGTCAGGCCTTATTAATAACCAGAACGAAGGCAGCAGAGGCAGAAGGTAACTTTATTAAAATTTCTGCAAATGCTGAAAAAGAAGCCGCACAAATGCGTGGACAGGGAATTGCTTTATTTAGAGAGGAAGTTGCCAGAGGGATGGCTGGTGCAGCGAAACAAATGAAAGAATCGAATTTAGATACCTCTTTGATTTTATTTAGTATGTGGACTGAAGCTGTAAAAAACTTTGCAGAACAAGGCAATGGTAATATTATATTTTTGGATGGCAGTGTGGAAGGTCTTGACAAAACAATGAAACAAATGATTGCTCTCAACCAAAGAGAAAGTATTAAAAAGTAATAATTAATTGTTCTAAATATCTTTTCCTATGAAAAAAAATGCGCTATCAATTTTAAGTTTTGTGATGTTATTTTATGGCTCTTTTGCTCAAAATATAAATCAAAGCCAAATTAAACCCTGCGGAACTTTTGATGCTATGGAACATCAATTTAAATTGGATCCCAGTCAAAAAATTAGCTATGAATTGCATCAAGCAGATTTAAATTCTGAGTTTCAAAAATTATTATCAAATCCCAACAATAGTTTACAAAAAAATTCAATGGCTATTTATACAATTCCAGTTGTTTTTCATATCCTACATTTAAACGGAAGTGAAAAAATTGATTTAGCTCAAGTGAATGATGCGGTCAATATTTTAAACAAAGATTTTAATAAACTAAATTCTGATCTTTCTTCAGTAATTAGCAGTTTTATTCCAATCATTGGGGATGCAAAAATTTCATTTAAGTTGGCAAAAAAAGATCCAAATGGAAATTGTACAAATGGTGTTATTTATTATGAAACGCCGTCTACAAACTGGAATAGTGGAGATTTAAGCCTATTTGCCTATTCAGGGACATCAGCTGGAAAATGGAATCCTACAAAATATTTGAACGTTTATGTTGTAAAAACACTTAATAACGGTGCGGCAGGCTACACTTATTTGCCAGGATCATGGCCAACTGGCAACCCCTCAGATGCGATAGTTATTTTAAGTAGATATGTTGGATCAATTGGAACTGGTAATCCAAACACTTCAAGAGCACTTACACATGAAGTTGGACATTGGTTAAATTTAAAACATACGTGGGGTGGAACAAATAACCCATTGATTGCATGTGGTGACGATGGTATTCCTGATACACCAATTACAAAAGGTTATACCACCTGTCCTACAGAAGCAACTTCTAAAATTTGTAATATTTCAATAAGCGAAAATTATCAAAACTATATGGATTACTCTTTTTGTTGCTCAATGTTTACGCAAAATCAATCAACTGCAATGCAAAACGCAATAAATTCATCAATTTCAGGTAGAAATAATTTATGGTCAACCTTTAATTTAATTGAAACGGGAATAACACCTGGATACACTTGCGCACCTTCAGCCAATTTTGAAACAAATAAAACGACAATATGTGCTGGCAGCTCCATTACGTATTCCAATTTGAGTGAATTTGGAACGACTGGTTCCGTTGATTGGAATTTTGAAGGTGGCTCGCCTTCTGCTTCAACATTAAACGCTCCTGTAGTTACCTATAATACACCCGGAATTTATTCTGTTTCATTAACAGCAACAAATGCTAATGGATCTAATACAAAAATCAAATCTCTTTATGTTAATGTTGAAGACCCCTGGACTGGATATGTAGCACCTTTGACCCATGATTTTGAAAGTGGAGCTTTTCCATGGCGTTCCAATGTTACAAATCTAAATGCTGGTTCTGTAAGATGGGAAGTCAATCAATTTAATGGTGCTAACGGAAGTTCAAAATCAATTTACTTAAGTAATGCAAGTCAGAATAATACCTTTGGGCATATTGATATTTTTGATACCCCACCATATAATTTTAATAACGCATCTGCATTGACACTTTCATTTTATTATGCATATGCTAAAAAATTTAACAATCAAGCGGATGTCTTTAGTTTACAGTTAAGTGTAGACTGCGGAGCAACTTGGCAAAATGTTTTAGCGTCACCAAATGTCAATACGATGGCAACTAATTCTGGAGGTGTTCTTTCAACACCATTCAATCCAACTGCAGCACAGTGGAAACAAGTTGTTTTTCCTAGTGCTTTACTAGCTGCTAATTCACCAAATCCCAATGGGAAATCTAATGTTAAATTTCGTTTTTATTTCCAAAGCGATCCTGCCCTCGGAAGTTCAAATAATTTATTTATTGATCAAATCAATGTCTCAGGTGTGGTTGGGCTCAATGAACTTGAAAATTCAATGGACTTATCTATTTATCCTAATCCAACTCATTCTAGTTCAACCATCAATTTTAATTTATATACCAATGAAAAAATAAAAATAAAAGTCATTGACATTCTTGGTCGCGTCATTGACGAAACGGATAAACTCATATTAAATGAAAACAAAACAACCTACATCTTCAATAAAAATGAGCAATTTGAAAGGGGTATATATTTCGTTAACATTGAAATAAATACGCAATCAATTACAAAAAAAATAATCATTCATTAAGTTTAATTTAATCCTAAAAATAAGGTGGCTTATTACGGCCTCTTTTTTTTCAATTTAAAATTAACAACCTTCCCTTTTCATGATTCAAATTAAACTAAAGACTATTTTTTTTAAAACAATCTTAGTCTTTACAGTATTAATTTTACTGCTAGGTATATATTTCTATGATGCCATTAAAATTGAAGTGCCTCAAATCAAGAATGATTCAACTTTAAATTGGAAAAGAAAAAAAATTGACGAAAATTTTTATAAAGTAAATCATAATTGGTTAAAACATTCTGAAAGTGGCTTATGGGAATTATACGTTGAAGGCGATGGCTACGAAAGAGGGATTGCTAATGGAATGCTTACAAAAGAATTACATGAATTTCAGGAAGACGTTTTTATAAATCAAATTAAAATTTTAGTTCCAGATATTAATTACTTAAAATTTTTAAAATATTTTGTAGGATATTTTAATAGACATTTGCCTGAAAACATCATTGATGAATATAAAGAAGAAATACTTGGGATCTCAAAATTCGCGAGTGATAAGTACGATTTTATTGCTCCAAAATATCACCGCATCTTAAATTATCACGGCGCACATGATATTGGGCACGCCTTGCAAGATAAAAATATGGTAGTTGGTTGCACTTCATTTTCAGTATGGGACAAAAAAAGCGCCGATGGTAAGTTATTAATTGGAAGAAATTTTGATTTTTATAGTGGTGATGATTTTTCAAAAAATAAAATCGTTCAATTTACAAACCCAAAAACTGGCTATAAATTTGCAACAATTACTTGGAGTGGTTTTATTGGTTCTTGCAGTGGGATGAATATAAAAGGGCTTACTGTAACAATAAATGCCGCAAAAAGTTCTATACCAAACGATGCTGCAACGCCTATTGCATTGTTAGCAAGAGAAATTTTGCAATATGCAAAAAACATCAATGAAGCTATTGATATTGCTAGGAAAAGAAATGTTTTTGTATCAGAAAGTATTTTAATAGGAAGTGCTTTTGATAATAAAACCATCAGTATTGAAAAAACACCCACAAAGATGGATGTTTATGAAGTTTCAAATTCAAATGAAATTATTTGCTCAAATCATTTTCAAGGGAAAGCCTTTATAAATGATTTCGAAAATATGAGTAATCAAATTGAGAGTTCTTCATTATACAGAGAAATTCGATTAAAACAATTATTGAAAGATCATCATACAATTAATTACATCAATGCTGCTGAAATCTTAAGAAATCAAAATGGAATCAACAACAAAGATATTGGGCTCGCAAATGAAAAAGCTCTTAACCAGCTCATTGCACACCATGCTGTTATTTTTAAACCAAAAGACAAACTGATGTGGGTAAGCACAAATCCATTTCAATGTGGGAAATTTATTTGCTACAACTTAGATAGTGTCTTTCACAATGCACCTTTGCTAAATAAAAATTTGGAAATAAATATCAAGCAAAATACAATACCTGAAGACATTTTTTTATCGTCTGTAAAATACAAACAGTTTAAGCAATTTAAATTAATTAAAGATTATCTAATTTTTATAACTAAAAAAACGCATCGAATTATTTTATCCACTGCTATCGAAAAAGCTTTTATTTTGAGGAATCCCCAAAGCTACTATATGTATCAATTGTTAGGCGATTATTATGCTTCTCAGCAATATAAATCAAAGGCTATTGCATACTATAAAATTGCCTTAAAAAAAGAGTGCGCAACCCTAAAAGAAGCAAAAACAATTAAGGCAGAAATGAATAGATTGTTGAAAAAAGAATGATTTACAATTCATCTAATTTAAAAATTTGATTGGCCTTAATTCCTTTTTCTGTTTCAATTAAATTACAACATTCATATTGAGGATCATGCTCAAAAAATAATGTCCAATTATTTTTTAATGCCATTTTTAAAATATATTCTTTTTCTATCATTGTGTTTAAAGGCCTCACATCATAACCCATTACATAGGGCAATGGCAAATGACCAACTGATGGAATTAAATCAGCTAAAAAAATAATTGATGTATGTTTATACTTTATAATTGGAATTAACATGGCTTCTGTATGTCCATTGGCTTCAAAGACTTCAAAGTGATTGGTAAATTCTTTTGAAGTATCGATGAATCTCAATTGTCCACTTTCCTGAATTGGTATAATATTTTCTTTTAAAAAACTTGCCTTTTCTCTCGGGTTAGGATCTATCGCCCAATTCCAATGTTTTTCGGCACACCAGTAAGTTGCATTTTTAAATGCAGGCTTTAATTTTGTTCGATCCGAATTATATTCAATACTTCCTCCACAATGATCAAAATGAAGGTGTGTTAAAAAAACATCAGTAATGTCATCCTTATTAAAACCGTATTTTGCTAGCGACAAATCTAACGTATCATTTCCATGTAAGTAATAATATCCGAAAAATTTCTCGTTTTGTTTTTGACCCATGCCGTTATCAATCAATATCAAACGATTTCCATCTTTTACCAATAAGCAACGCATGGCCCAACTGCACATATTGTTTTCATCAGCAGGATTGGATTTTTGCCAAATAGATTTTGGGACAACGCCAAACATAGCGCCACCATCTAGTTTAAAATGACCTGTGTTGATACTAAATAATTCCATAATTTATTTTAATAAAGGTTGAATTTAAATTTATTTTCACTGTACTCAACATTTGGAAAAGGTATTTTAAAACTATTTAAGCAGGTAAAAATAGATTTTAAAACTTTTGATTTGGTTTTTATTTTAGTTAAATCTGCATCTAAAGAAAAATAAAATTGTCTATATCTTTTAAAATTAACGGCGTTCCCATTTGCATCGATCACCAAAAATTTGTTATAAGTTGCATTTAACATTCCATTTGCACCATATCCCAAGGCTATATTTAGCCATTTCGGAAAACAATTTTTTACTTTAATAAATGAAGATGGATTAACGGACAACCAATAAGTTTGTCCATTGTAATCTTTTAAAATTTGTTCTGTAGAATTTTTTCCTAGCAATGCTGGGTTATATTTTGCTAAACCCGATTGTCTGTAAGCAAATTTAAGTAGGATGCGTTGTTCTTTCCAAACAATTTGTTGGCCAATTGCTAAACCAGAACCAATAAAATTTGCAGCCATATCTCCCCAGCTGAATCCCCAACCTGAACTATAGCCATCCATTACTTCAATTGCGGTCAAATAAGCAAAGCCAGAAAAGCCGCCAATTAACATTTGTTTCTTTTCGGAATACCCAGCCCATTTCATCGCACTCATCATTAAGCGCGCTGATTGATAAGTGCTAAAAGTATGACCAAATTTATCAAGTAGAAACCACTCATTATTATCGTTAAAAAAGTGAAATTTTGAACCACTATAAGCTTGATACCAAGCTTGATTCAGATAAATGATTGATCCTGTTGAAAAAGCAGTTGCCGTACTTATTAAACTAATTTTTTTTCTTTTAAGAATTAAAAGTGAGTCGGATGCAAAGCCAAATTGAAGTTGACAAACAAACAAAAACAAAATAATTTGATTTTTTTTCACCTTTAAAAAAAATTGTTTTATCTAAATTACTTATAAATTTCAAAAAAATATGGACCTCGCTTTAAATTGTTTCATTTTATTTATTTGTACTTTTACGATGGCTTATGTCAAAAATTACAATTGCAATTGATGGTTATTCGTCGTGCGGAAAAAGCACCTTAGCAAAATCGTTGGCTCAAAAATTAAATTACCATTATATTGACACTGGCGCCATGTACAGAGCCGTTACCATTTATTGTTTGCGAAATCACATCATTTCAAATTCCATCGTCAATATTGAAGCATTAATAAAAGCCTTACCAAACATAAATGTTGCTTTTGTTTATAACACAGAAACAAAAATTTCAGAAGTTTTTTTAAATGACGAGCACGTTGAAAGAGAAATAAGAACCATGGAGGTTTCGAATAATGTTAGTGCTGTTAGTTCAATAAAAGAAGTTAGAGAAAAAATGGTTGCAATACAGCGTCAAATGGGTAAAAAGAAAGGGGTAATCATGGACGGTAGAGATATTGGTTCTCATGTGTTCCCAAATGCAGAACTCAAATTGTTTATGACTGCTGATGATGATGTGAGAACCCAAAGAAGACTCGATGAATTAAGCAGTAAAGGAGAATACCATACTTTTGAAGAAGTAAAACAAAATTTAAAAAAAAGAGATTTTGATGATACCACTCGAAAAGAAAATCCTTTAATTCAGGCTAAAGATGCCATTGTATTAGATAATACTGACATTAATAAAGAAGAACAATTAGAATTTGTTATTAAATTAATTAATGATTTATTGCTAACAAAAGATGCCTTCAATACAAACGATAAACTTCTTAAGAACAATCAATTAAAACTTTAAATTGGGGAAATTTGAGAAACCAACTAAAAATTAGGAACGGAATTTTAGAGTTAAATGAAACTCTGAATTTAATTATTTTTTAGAGTAGCGCGTTTTGAATTTATCAATACGACCAGCAGTATCCACCAACATTTGTTTGCCAGTATAAAAAGGATGAGAAGTCATTGAAATATCTAATTTTACCAATGGATACTCTTTGCCATCTTCATATGTAATTACATCTTTGGTGTCTGAACAAGATTTTGTTAAAAATGTATATCCATTAGACATGTCTTTAAATACAACTAAACGGTAATTTTCTGGATGAATTTCTGCTTTCATTTTATCTTAAATTATAATTAATCAAAATTTCGGAGGGCAAATATATAACAATTTAAGAATACAAGCAAACCCTTTTTTAAAATATTAGAAAAAATGCTTTCGCTGTTTTCTTTAATAATAATGATTTAAATTAATATCTATATTTGGTCTTCAAAATTTATCAATCATACATTTAATATGGATAAGGTTTTAAAATCGTTGGGTATAAAAGATTTAAATATTGGATGCTCAACAGGCGCTAATTTTTTTGCCAACGGAGATGTTATTGAATCTTATAGTCCAGTAGATGGAAAACTCATAGCTAAAGTTCAGGTAGGCACCGAACAAGATTACGAAAAAATTGTAAAAACAGCTCTTCAGGCTTTTTTGATCTGGCGAAATATTCCAGCACCTAAACGTGGGGAGATTGTGAGGCAGTTTGGAGAAAAATTGAGAACTAAAAAAAATGATTTAGGGAAATTGGTTTCTTATGAAATGGGTAAGTCTTTTCAAGAAGGCTTAGGTGAAGTACAAGAAATGATTGACATTTGTGATTTTGCTGTTGGTTTGTCCCGCCAATTATATGGCTTAACCATGCATTCTGAAAGAGAGAACCATAGGATGTATGAACAATGGCATCCATTGGGCATCGTAGGAATTATTTCTGCATTTAATTTTCCAGTTGCAGTTTGGAATTGGAATACTGCTTTGGCTTGGATTTGTGGCAATATTTGTATTTGGAAGCCCTCAAGTAAAGTGCCGTTGTGTGCAGTTGCTTGCCACAATATATGGACTGAAGTAGCCAAAGAAAATAATTTACCCGAAGGGATTTCAAGTTTATTAGTAAGTCCAGGTGCAATAGGAGAAAAAATGTGTGAGGATGTTCGTGTTCCTTTAGTTTCTGCAACAGGCTCAACAAGAGTAGGTAGAATTGTGGGAACGAAGGTTGCCAATCGTTTTGGTAAATCTATTTTAGAACTGGGCGGTAACAATGCCATCATCATTACCCCTCATGCGGATTTAAAATCCGTTTTACCAGGCATCGTATTTGGATCTGTTGGAACAGCTGGGCAGAGATGTACGTCAACCCGCAGATTAATTGTTCATGAAGATATTTATGAAGATGTAAAACAAAAACTTGTAAATGCTTACAAACAATTGCGAATTGGGAATCCTTTAGATGAAAACAACCATGTAGGACCATTGATAGATAAAGATGCTGTTAAAGATTATATGAGCTCCATTGAAAAAGTAATTGCAGAAGGCGGTAAGATGATTGTTCCAGGCGGTATATTGGAAGGTAGAGCTTATGAAAGTGGATGTTATGTAAAACCTTGTATTGCAGAGGCTGACAATGATTTTGAAATTGTACAGCATGAAACCTTTGCACCTATTTTATACATTATGAAATACAAGCATTTAGATGAGGCCATTGCCAAACAAAATGGAGTACCTCAAGGGTTATCTTCTTCAATTATGACATTAAATATGCAAGAAGCCGAACAATTTTTATCTGCTAACGGAAGTGATTGTGGAATTGCAAATGTAAATATTGGAACCAGTGGAGCAGAAATTGGAGGCGCTTTTGGTGGTGAAAAAGAAACAGGCGGTGGGCGAGAAAGTGGTTCAGATAGCTGGAAAGCATATATGCGACGCCAAACAAACACCATTAATTACGGAACAAAGTTGACTTTGGCACAAGGAATAAAATTTGATTTTTAATAAACATAAACTAACCTCTAATAAAATATGAAGTATGACCATTTCAAAAAATAAAGTAGTAACTGTCAATTATCATCTGTCGGCTCATAAAGAACAAGAAACACCTCAATTAATAGAGCAAACGTCGAAAGACCATCCATTTGTATTCATTTTTGGACATGGGCATTTACTACCAGATTTCGAAAAAAATTTAATCAATAAAAAAGTTGGAGATAAATTTGATTTTGCTGTTTTACCAACAAACGGTTATGGAATTTCAGATCCTGAAATGATAGCGAGAATTCCAAAGGAAGCTTTTCATGTCGATGGCGTATTTGATTCAGCAAGGGTTATTGAAGGGCAAGAGTTAACGATGAACGATGCAGATGGAAATGAACTATTGGGTTTAGTTACTGAAATCGGAAATGATATTGTTACCATGAATTTTAATCATCCCTTAGCCGATCATCATTTACATTTTATTGGAGAAGTTCTCACTATTCGGGAAGCAACACCTGAAGAGCTTAGTCATGGCCATGTTCACGGGCCAGGAGGACACCATCACTAAGGTGTAAAAAATTAAGAAATAGTGAGCCAAAATTTTCCGATGTTCAGAAAATATTTTAACAATAAAAATTATTTTAAAATTTTAAGTGAGAATGAATTTGTTGAAATATCGCTTATTGGTAATAAGGTGTTTTCTAAAAAACATGAAGCCAAAATATTTCCTGACAAAATTTTTATTTCTGACTTAATTGAAGCGCTTCAACATCATGTCATTAAAATTTCAAAAGAAGAGTTTAGTTTAATGGAGAACCAAGTAAATATTAGAAACTAAAACAGCTTCACTTTATATTTCTCGGCCATTTTTTTAATTTGCTCATCACTTATTTCGTGAATATTTTTCTGGTGATGGTAATTTTCAACCGTTACAACATGCATCATGTATTTGAAATCTTTTGCCAACTTAAAATAAGGTTCCAATTCCCAATCAAGTGTAAAAGTATGATGTACAAATATTTTGTTAGTGTTTAATTCCATGGCTAATCTTGTGTTTTCTTCACATTTTTTATAAGCCACATGGTTAGTTTTATAATCAAATTCATACGCATTTGTGACAGCGTTGGTAAAAAAATCGTCAATGGAAAATAATGGATATTTACCATTTTCAGACAAAGCCAAAGCTAAGGTAGATTTACCACTTCCTGGTAAGCCTCTTAATATGATAAGAAAATTGATGGTTTCCATTATTTAATAATTAAAGTAATTATTTAAATATGTTTAGCAACGAGTTATTTGAATTAAAGAGTTTAAAGTAAATGTTTTTATGTAAAAGCTTCAAAGTAAAAAATATTTTTAGTGCGTTTTTTATATCAAGAAAAATAAGGATATATACATTTGTAAAATCTGCAAATATTAAAAATCAATTTATCTTTCTAAAAATAAAGTGTTTGAAATTTCAAGAAGAAAAAAAACGGAGATATTATAATCTCTAAATCTAAAATAGAAATATAAGATTATATTCATTCTTTAGCTCATAATATTGGTACTTTTGATTTAAATAATTTATCTTATTTTGCAACTCAAGAAACAGTCGATTTAAAGTCTATTTTATTAAAAAATGAAGAAAATAATATTAAAAGTTATTCAAAAATTAGGCTACACGCTCAATAAATCAGACAAATCAACAGTTGCTGAGTATAAAGACATTAAGGATAATGAATTTTGGGAAATTTACAATCTGTGTAGTCCATTTACAATGACCTCAACTGAAAGAATGTACGCACTTTATAATTCTGTGAACTATATTTTAAATAATAATATTAAAGGTGATTTTGTTGAGTGCGGCGTTTGGAGAGGAGGAAGTGCTATGCTAATTGCTAAAATGCTTAATAATAAAAATATTACAGATAGAAAAATATACTTATACGACACATTTGAAGGCATGGTAGAACCAACGAAAAATGACGTGGACTTAATTGGAAAATCGGCTAGTATTATTTTTCAAGAGAAAATCGTTACCAACGAATCATCAACTTGGTGTTTGGCTGACTTAAGTGATGTGAAAGCTAATTTGAAACTAACTGATTTTTCCGAAAAAAACTTAGTTTATATAAAAGGTAAAGTTGAAAACACAATTCCTCAAACTGTTCCAAATGGAAGTATTGCATTATTAAGATTAGATACTGATTGGTATGAATCAACAAAACATGAAATGAATTATTTATATCCGAAATTAGAAAACAATGGTATATTGATAATTGACGATTATGGACACTGGGAAGGCTGTAAAAAAGCTATAGATGAATATTTTTCGATAAATAATATAAATATTTTATTAAACAGAATTGATTATACATGCAGAGTAGGAATTAAAATATTAAATAAATCATAATTATTGATAATAAAACCATGCCAACGAAAGAAGAAATAAAAGACTATTATGATAATACTTTTAAAGATTATCAGAAAAAGATAGGAATTAATATTAGACATCAAACCAAATTTAAAAATTTAAAAAAATTAGGATTAAAACCTAATTCTAATGTTTTGGAAATTGGTTGTGGTATCGGTTCTGTTAGCCATTTAATTTTAAAATATATTACTAATAGAGGTTTTGTTGGATTAGATATTAGATTAGAAAGTATAAAAATGTCTCAATTAAATAATTCGTTTCATAAAAAGGCAGAATTTTTAGTTAATAAACGGGGGGTATTTAAATTAGTTTTATAAAACATATACCATTACTAAAATCATTCCTGAAACGGTAATATTGTTATTATAATTAAAATTGTAATAATGTTTTTCTAGCACATTTTTTATTAGCTTAAAAAAATGAATGCATACATTTATAAGACATGTATTTATTAAAATCGATTATTACTTCTATCTTATTGAGCTGTTCTTTCTTTATCTTTTCCCAAAGGATAGAATTTGAAAATTATACAACAAAAGATGGATTAATTTCTGACGAAGTATACAAAATATTTCAAGATAAAAAAGGCTATATATGGCTTTTTACTAATTACGGAACAATTAAGTATTCAGGTAAGGAATATATTCCTGTATTAAAAAATCTTCCTTTTAGTGAGTCATTTATTTACGCTTTTTACGAAAACAATAAGGGACAAAAATGGGTAGCAAATTCTAATGCTAAAATCTATAAAATAATAAACGATTCTGCTTTTATAGTAAATGGTATTAAAGAATTAACTGAAAAACTAAAAAAAGAAGGTAGTGAAATTGAGGGATTAATCGTTGATAAAAACACAAATATTTATATCAATACCAAAAGAGGAGCCTATAAACTTTTAAATGATAACAATTATTATAAGGTCGAAAATATGTGTGAAGACAGAGATGCTGACTCAATATATTGTTACGTTTACAAATTTAATCAAGACCTATTTTATGCATTAAGTCATAGATACATCAAATTAAATGCAAATAGACAAACCAAAGATTTAATTATCAAATTTAAATTCGAAGACCAATATTTCAATTATTCAAAAATAATATTTAAAGAATTTAATCTTTTTACTCCCTCATTATTTAAAAGAAAAAATGATGTTGTATATTTTTCCTTTAGGAATAAATTATATAAAATAAATAAAGATCTATCTCTAAAAAGCATAACACTAAATTCTCAAATATTAGAATACGTCATTGATAAAAACAATCATAAATGGATAGGGACACTAAATAATGGTTTGTATGAACTCGATCAAAATGATTCAGTGATAAACAATTACTTAATTGAAAAAACAATAAATCATGTTTTTATTGATAGCGAAGATGGTTTATGGTTGAGTTCTGATGGTGCCGGCATATTTCATTGTAAAAACATGAATGAATTAACTTTTAAAGAATCTTCAATCTATCAAAATAAGATAAATTTTATAAAACAAATTGAATCTAAATTACTAATAGTCAATTCAACAGGTGACATTTTTATAATAGATGAAAAGAAAACTATTAAAATTAAAAATGAGAAGAAAGAAAACTATAATGTATATGATATCATTAAAGTCAAGAATGATTATCTTATAAATTATAGAACTAACTTAGAACTTTTAAGTCATAGTAATTCTTTTAAAAAAATCAATCTTCCATTAATCAAGCCCAGCTTTTTTCCAATTAAACTATACAATATAAGTAAAGACTCCATATTATGTTTATCTAACAATAGCATTGTAATATTAAGTGAAGGAACTCAGTCACTTCTAAAACAAAATAAAATATTGACCTTGGATCATAAAGTTTTTGATTTTTCAATGAGAAATCATATTAAGTTTTTTGCAACTGATAATGGCATTTATGAATTGATCAATAATCATTTGGTTCAACCAAAATACTTATTAACTTCTCAAAAATGCAAAGTGGTAAAAATACATAAAGACATTTATGAGAATTTATGGTTTTCCACCAAAGGAAATGGTTTTTTTATGCTAAATAAACAAAATAAATTGTTTCATATTACAGAAAAAAATGGACTTCCTTCAAACATCATTAATCATATTGCATTTACAAATGATAATAAAATTTTATTATCTACTAATATAGGATTATTTCAAAGTTCAGATTTTAAAAAATGGGATGAAATTCATTCCGAACAAGTTAAAATTTCAACTTGTAATTTCAATGGTATTAATTTTCTTACAAAAAATGGACTAATAATTAGAAAAAAAAGTTTAACAGAAAAAGAAAAATACGTTTATTTAAATCTTACCTATATAAAAGTAAATGGTAAATTATCTAATAATGAAACCATTTTAAACCTAGACTATGATAATAATAATTTAGAATTTAATTTTGACGCTATTAGTTTCTCTTCAACTGTGCCCGAAATAAACTACAAGTTAATTAGTAATAAAAAAGAAATTGGTTCAGCTAAGAATCAACAAATTATTTTAAAAAATATACAACCAGGCTCATATTTGTTAGAAATTTATCTTAATACAAAAACAACTAAATATGAACCTATACATATAAAATTTAATATTTTACCTGCATTTTGGCAAACTTCTTGGTTTTTAATATTATCGATACTTTTGGTGATGATTATAACAACAAGCACTATTTTTATCATTTTACATTATAAAAGAAAAAAAAATGAGAAGAAAAATGAAACGAATAGGTTAATAACAGAATACAAATTAATTGCCTTAAAAGCTCAAATAAATCCACATTTTATATCAAATTGTTTAACGGCAATTCAAAATTTAATAGCTTATCATAAAACTGATTTAGCAAATCAGTATATAGCAAAATTTAGTCTTTTAGTGAGACAAGTTTTAAATTTTTCTTCAAAAAGCTTAGTGTCTCTTGAAGAAGAACTTGAAATTACAAAATTAAACTTAGAATTAGAACAGCTCCGTTTTGATAAAAAATTTGATTTTAAAATAATATATGATAATTCCGTTGATTTAAAAATGATTTTAGTGCCACCTCTCATTATACAGCCTATTGTAGAAAATGCAATATGGCATGGCTTATTGCATTTGAATAAAAAAAGAAATGGCTTACTTTTTATAAAAATTGAACTTACCGATAGTCTGAAAATCATTATAGAAGATAATGGAATAGGTAGAACTAAAAACACAAACGATATTGGTAATTTAAAAAAATCGAAAGGTATAAAAATTACTAAACAACGTATTTTAAATTTGAATAACTTATATAATAAAAAAAACGGAGATTTACTTTATGAAGATTTAGTAGATAAATTAGAAAATAGCATAGGCACACGTGTATCTATTATATTACCAATATTAATAAAAGACGAAGATGGAGAAAATAAAAACAGTGATTATTGATGACGAAGATTTAAACAGAGATTTAATTGCTAATATGGTTTTAAAGACCAATCCAAATTTTATAATTTGTGGTAATGCCGAAAACATTGATATGGGTTTTAAATTAATTAATAAAAGTAAGCCTGATTTAGTTTTACTTGACATTAAAATGCCTGGTGGCAGTGGTTTTGAGTTATTACAAAAATTTGAAAAACCAAATTTTGAAGTGGTTTTTATTACAGGATTTGATGAATATGCCATCAATGCTTTTAAATATAACGCCTTAGATTATATTCTAAAGCCTATTGATACTGATAAATTAAGAGATACATTAACTAGGGTTTATGATAGAATTCGCTCAAAACTATCAATAACTAATAACCTAAAGGAAATTATTAATTCATATAATATTGATTATACACGAATTGCAAAAATTCCAGTACACAATAATGATACAGTACATCTTATAGAAATAGATTCTATAACATCTCTAGAATCAAATGAAGGTTATACCGTTTTTTCAACAAAAGATTACAAAAAATATACATCATCAAAACAACTCAGTGCTTTCGAATTTATTATTGAACATAAGAAAAATTTCTGTAGAATAAGCAAAAGTGTATACATAAATATAAACTTTATCAAAAAATATACTAAAAAACAAGTTTGCGAAATTACATTAATTGATGATAGTGTATTTGAAGTTTCTAGAAGAAAAAAAACAGAGATATTAGAATTATTAGACCGAAAATGATATTGTTACCATGAATTTTAACCATCCCTTAGCCGATCATCATTTACATTTTATTGGAGAAGTTCTCACTATTCGGGAAGCAACACCTGAGGAGCTTAGTCATGGCCATGTTCACGGGCCAGGAGGACACCATCACTAAGGTTTAGAAAAAATTAAGAAGTAGTGAGCCAAAATTTTCCGCTGTTCAGAAAATATTTTAACAATAAAAATTATTTTAAAATTTTAAGTGAGAATGAATTTGTTGAAATATCGCTTATTGGTAATAAGGTGCTTTCTAAAAAACATGAAGCCAAAATATTTCCTGACAAAATTTTTATTTCTGATTTAATTGAAGCAATTCAACATCATATCATTAAAATATCAAAAGAAGAGTAGACCTCTTTCATAATTGATAATTGTAGATTGCTGCTATTAAATTAAGTCTGAGGGAAAATCTCTTTCTTCTGTTTCTATATTTCTCTGCTATAATCCTAAATATTTTGATGGAGCGAATAACATTTTCAACCGTAACTCTACTAGAAGATATACGTTGATTCTCTTTTTTATCTACTTCTGTTAATGGATTTTTCTTACTTCGTTTTTTTGGTATTTCTGTGTTCAAGTGTTTTTTCTGTAACCCTTGATAGCCTGTATCTACTTGCGCTTTGATAGTATTGTGAATGTAGGTTTTACTTTCTTTAAATAAACGATAATCGTGTTTTCTTCCTTCTGATTGAGCTACACAAATAATTTTTTTGCTTTTTTTATCGGCTACGATTTGGCTCTTTAACGTATGCTTTTTCTTTTTTCCTGAGTAGTATTTTTTTTGTTTTTTTTCGGACGTTCGATGGGACTTTCTGAAACATCTACTAATACTACCTCAAATGAATTGGCTTGTTGTAATACTTTTTTACCTGGTAAATGAAATAATTTACTTTTAATCAAAAGTTGCTCTAGGCTTGTTATAATTCGCCAGCACTGAGTTTCACTAATGCCGTAATCTGAGCTGATATGTAAAAAAGTTCTGTATTCTCGATAATACATTAGCATCATTAAAAGCTTATCTTCTATGCTTAACCTTGGCTTAGGGCCTCGTTTAGAACCCTGTATTTTATGAGTCGATGGTGGAGCTAGTCTAGTTGCCTCTGAACTCATTACAATAAATGTTTCCTTGGAAACACCAGTTAGCCTCTTAAAAACTGGTGCTTTATACGATTTTATATCTTCCCATTTCATACTCAAAATTCAGAAACAATTACCAAACTTCTACGAATATTAGAATATGTTTTAAAATGTAATCTGTGAATTATGAAAGAGGTCTAGTTTAGTTTAATGGAGAGCCAAGTAAATATTAGAAACTAAAACAGCTTCACTTTATATTTCTCTGCCATTTTTTTTATTTGCTCATCACTTATTTTGTGAATATTTTTCTGCTGGTGGTAATTTTCAACTGTTACAACATGCATCATGTATTTAAAATCTTTTGCCAACTTAAAATAGGGTTCCAATTCCCAATCAAGCGTGAAAGTATGATGTATAAATATTTTGTTAGTGTTTAATTCCATGGCTAATCTTGTGTTTTCTTCACATTTCTTATAAGCCAAATGGTTGGTTTTATAATCAAATTCATACACATTTGTGGCAGCGTTGGTAAAAAAATCGTCAATGGAAAATAATGGATATTTACCATTTTCAGACAATGCCAAAGCTAAGGTGGATTTACCACTTCCTGGTAAGCCCCTCAATATGATAAGAAAATTGATGGTTTCCATTTAATAAAAAAATCTAGACAGTTTAGATTTGTGTTGCTGTATTGATTTTGTGGTTGGATTAATTTGTACTTTTAAATATGTTAAAATACTTTTTTGAGTTTTTTTTTGAGCAACGAAATGAAAGTAACTAATTATTAAAAAAATCTTCATCATGTTTTTTTATTTAATCCCAAACTATTTGACTTGATCCTCTATAAGCTTTTCTGGTTTCGATTTTTCTGACGATATTCAAAACAATTTAAAAATGAGCTATATAAAATAAGAAACATAAAGATGTAATTCGTAGATAAGATTTTACGACATTAAATTCTTTAAATTTAGATTTATCGTTAAAACTCAAAAAACTACTTAGATAATTTTAATGCTATTCTTCCAGTACTGTCAATTCTGTTCAATAGTATAGGACTTCTTGTTTCGAAAAAATATTCATCAACTGCCTTCCTCGAACCCTTCCAGCATCCATAGTCATCAATTATTAAAACACCATTAATTTCAAGGATGGGAAATAAATGTTCCAACTCATGCTTAGTCGACTCGTACCAATCTGTATCAAGTCGCAATAAACATATTGAACTTGGAAGGTGATTTGGTAAAGTATCTTCTACCTTACCTTTAATAAAATAAATTTGACTCGAAGGAAAATCTGTAGAGTACATGTTTTTTTTAACCTCATCTACTGAAGAATAGCACCAAACTAAATCTTGAACTTTATTTGGATTATCTGCAAGAATGCTTTTTGCCACATCACCTTTATAATCAATATCAACTGCGGTAGGCTCAGACATGCCTTCAAATGTATCATATAAATAAATACTTCTATCTTTCACACCAAACTTCAATAAGGTATGAGCAATAATCATTGCACTGCCTCCTCTCCAAACCCCGCATTCTACAAAATCACCTTTAATATTATTATTCACAACATATTCCACAGCTTTATAAAGTGAATACATTCGTTCAACCGAAGTCATTGTGAAGTCTTTACATTTTTCAAAAATAGGTTTAAATTCTTCATCCATGTCATTCAAAAAATTCCTTTCCGCTTCCAAGAGGTTAAACTTAATCAGGTAACTCTTTATAAATTTCACAGTCTTTGTAAATAATCTTTTCATTTAAAATTTTTTATCCTTGTTATAAACACAAATAAGAGTTCATCAAACTTTTAATTATACAAACCTGTCTTTTTCTTATGCTAAAATAATTAAGAAATGAAACCGACTTGTTTAATATATATAATCAAAATAATGCCAGATAGGTTAGGCAGTTCACAAATTTGTTTTTTTAAAAAAATCCTTATTTCCATTTCCAATTTCTTTAAAAAAAGATCGGCATTGAACCATTAAATTTAAAATTTTAGTTCCAAATGAAATCCTTCGGAGATTCAATTTAATCTGGTCAAAATTTTGTTTTCCTTCCCAAGATATGTTCTCATAATCACTCTGTTGAGGATATTTCAAAAATACCTCAGTATCTTTCATTTTTTTAGCTAAAACAAACAAATTTGAAGGGTAAGTATTTGACAAAATTACTCTTTTTTTAACTTCATTTGGATCTTTAACTTCAAACCAAGAAGATCCGCTTTTATCATTATAAAAAAATAACTTTTCAATTTTAAATCCATTTTCAGCAGAAAAAATACGAAAAAACAACTCTGGACTAAACTGAAAAAATCCGTGTCCAAAAAAATTATTGGCAGGTGTTATGCCGATAAAATGCCCCCCTAATTTGACCATTTCCATACAATTTTTAATTGCCACTGGGAAATTAAAAATATGTTCAAGAGAACCTCCATCAATTACAGCGCTATACTTTCCTTTTAAGCTTTCTAAAATAGGTAAATTCATATCATGCACAAAAGTGGAAGATTCATAATTAGAGGCATCAATAGAATGAACATCTGTAGCTCCTAACAATTTAATAAAAGGTTCTGCAAACCCACTTTCAATGCTAAAAACTTTCTCCAAATCCTTTTCTAAGATGTTAAATGAATTTAGATTATTACGCAAGGATTCTTTATCCAAATGCAAGCCTTGCCTACCAATTGTGATGGTTTTATTAAAATCAACCCCTATGCTTTTTGAGTAAAGTAAAAGTTTCGTTCCTCTATGATTTAATCCCATGTATTAAATATATTTGATTATTCTAATCATTATTTTTGTATTTGATGATATAATTTAAGAAAAAAACTACTGTATGAATTTGCGCAAATATCCATGTCAAATTTTTTACTTTGAACGATCGCATTTATCTGATGCTTATAGTAAACAATTTTATCTTCTATATATAAAATCATTTTTTCATAAAGTTCTTCTATATTTACACCATTTGTAAAACTTAAAGGCAAAGCATAGCCAGCTGGAGATTCAGAATTTGCACCAATCATTTCAGCTATTTCTCCATTACCGCTAGCTAGAACAGGCTTGCCTAAATACAAATACTCAATGACAGAATTAGGCAATGATTCTCCACTATAATAGGTTGGCAACAAACCTACATTAGCAATTTCAATAAATGGAATTGGATTCCCAGCATAACCATAGAAAATAATTCTTGAATAATTCTGGTACTTTACCTTCAACTCTTCGAGATACTCACCACCTCCAATTAACAATAAAAAAATTTCGAACTTTGTACTTTTACTAGCCATTATGAAAGCTTCAATAGACTCCTCCCATCCTTTATTCTTAGCTCCTCTTGCCACTTGAATAAAAACAAAAGCGTCCTCAGAAATCCCCAAATCCAATCTAGATACTTTGGAATTAGAGTTATTAAAAATTTCGAATAAATAGCCATTATAAATTTTAATGATATCAACTTTAGAATTAACATATTTTAGTGCCTTTAAAAATTCAAGATTTCGTTGAGTTAAATAAACTATACCATTTACTCTGGAAAAAATCAATTCCCGTAATTTTTTTTTTGCAACTTGCGGATAACCTTCATAACTACCATGCATTGAAACACAATGAACAACTTCTGGAAAAGATTTTAATGCCAAGCCAGATAAAGTATCTGCTCCCATTAAATGAGAACTAACTAATTGAATCTTATTTTCCCTTACAAAATTTGAAAATTTTTTTACTCTTACTTTATTTAGGAACCAAGTAATAAAAATCTCTAACAATCTAATTTTAATAACATGCCGATAAATATATTCTGGAAATGGAATTTTAAATTTAAAAAGTTTAATATTACTTGAATTCAATAATAGTGGAGACTTAAGATTCTCGAGTGATTCAATAAAAAACGGAAGGTTAAAATCATAAATAAAAACCTCATGACCTAGATTAGCTAAACCTCTTGCTAAAGAAAAGGCGAAAGTTTGAGAACCGCCAACAGCTATATAATTAATCGTGATAGCAATTTTCAATTTGGTCATGCGAAAATATGAAAACAGCACTAAAAATAGTACTTTTGCAAATATACTAAAATAATATAAATGGGAATTATTGTAAGGCAGAGTCTAAAAAATAATATTATTACGGCAGTTGGAGTTTTTATTGGGTTTCTAAATATTTTGATTATACAACCTTTTGTACTCAGTCCAAATGAGTTAGGATTAATCCGTTTACTTTTCTCAATTTCAACTTTATTTGCTAGTATTTTTCCTTTGGGTTTAAACGTATTTACTCTAAAATTTTTCCCATATATAAAAAATTCAAGAAATGGTCATAACGGTTTTCTGGGATTTCTGCTACTTTCCTCTTCAATTCTGTTTGTTTTAGTCTCTTTTTTTTTCTATTACTATAAATCAGAATTTCTTTTAAAATATTCAAATAGTGCATTGTTCATTAACCACTTCGATTATATATTTCCATTATCATATTTTTTAGGTGTCTTTTCATTACTTACTTCCTATTCATCCTCAATATTCAAAAGCACTTTTCCTTCTTTTCTAAATGAAATAATTTTAAGAATTTTTATTGTGATTTCAATTGGACTATATTATATAAAATTAATAAGCTTTGAAGTACTGATTAATATTTATATTTTATCATATCTATTAATTATTATTTTATTAATTAATTACTTCAAAAAAACTGATACTATAAATTTTAAAATAAATTGGGGAATTTTTAAAATTATTCCAATAAAAGAAGCTTTAAAATTTACTTTTATAATGTCTGTAACAACTTTAGCATCTATTTCAATAAAAAATATTGACTCAGCATTTATAGGAAGTTATCTGGGATTAGCAGAGGTTGCGGTATATACAATTGCATTTACAATAAGTTCAATGATTGACGTGCCAGGAAACGCTTTAGCAAAAATAATAGTACCCAAGATTTCTGAAGCATTTAAAAACAATGATATGAATTTCGTAAAAAATGTATATTATAAATCAACAAGGGTTAGCATAATAGTTGGTTCATTAATATTCTTACTAATATTTACTAATGCTCATGAGATCCTTAGTATACTTCCTCAAAAATATGGCGAAGGTCAGCACGTACTTAAAATTATAGCTGTAGGTTCATTTATTAATTCCATTTCTGGACTTAACTTTTGCGTAATCCAATATT
>JBKDJY010000119.1:0-4765 GCA_046345275.1 Bacteroidota bacterium | reverse complement strand
TTTAATGTATTAATTTACACTACAAATATAATATTAACTATTTGATAATCAAATAGTTAATAAGTTAATTTATTAACAAGTTTATCAACAGTTTGATTTATAGAACTCCCCTTAATAAACCCATATTTAATCCTCCTAATTTTTTATTTGGACCAGTATGGACAATTCTTTACATTTTGATGGCTATTTCGTTTTACCTCATACTTCAATCGGATAAATCTATTCTCAGAACAAGGGCCATTCTGATATTTTGTATTCAATTGTTTTTAAATTTTTGCTGGAGTTTTCTGTTTTTTAAATTTCAATTAGTAGGCATAGCGTTTATTGAAATTATTCTTATTTGGCTCTCCATTTTTGTCATGCTCATTTATTTTTATAAAATCAATAAAACCGCTTCTTATCTTCAAATCCCCTATTTATTATGGGTAAGCTTTGCCAGCATTTTAAATGGAAGTATCTGGGTATTGAATTAATTTAAAAAAAATGAATTTTTTAAAAGCCAATTGGGAAAATATTGTCATGGCCAATTACGCAGTTCCAGTGGATGTTTTGGATCCATACTTACCTAAAGGGTGTGAACTGGATTTATATAAAGATTCAGCCTATGTTAGCTTAGTCGGTTTTATGTTTAAGAAAACTAAAATTTTTAATATACCAATTCCACTGTTAGGTACATTTGAAGAAATAAACCTGCGATTTTATGTGATAAGAAAAGAAGCAGGAACAATAAAGCGTGGCGTTGTTTTTATTAATGAAACCATTCCATATAAAACAGTAGCTTGGGTTGCTAATAAATTATACAATGAACATTACACATCCATTCCTACAAAAAATAGGATTTCATTAAGCAATACATTAAAGCAAATTGAATATCAATGGCAAATTGATAAAGTATGGAATAGTATTTATGTTGAATCATCTGCACTTAAATATGCCATGCAGACTGATAGTTTTGAGGAATTTATATTCGAGCATTATCATGGTTATACTAAAATAGACAATTTAAATACAGAGGAATATCAAATAGATCATCCACGTTGGGATATAAATAAAATTCTGCATTATAAAATTAACTGCGATTTTGCTAAAATGTACGGCAATCATTTTTCGTTTTTAAATACTGTTCGGCCTGATTCCGTTTTTCTTGCAGAAGGTTCTCCTGTTTCAGTAAAGTTGAAGCGACAGCGACTTCAATTAAATGCAAGATGATAAGCATCAAAAAACAGAATCTTCCATTTAAAATTTGCGAATACTTTCAAAGGTTTTTTATTTGTAGAAAAAATATATAATTATGAGTCAATCAAATCATAAAATATTGCGATTAATTTTAGGCGATCAGCTAAATATTCATCACTCTTGGTTTAAAGATATTGATGATGATGTTATTTATGTAATGATGGAGTTAAGGTCTGAAACAGATTATGTTGAACATCATATTCAAAAAGTTATTGGCTTTTTTGCAGCAATGCGAAACTTTGCAAAAGATTTAATTGAAAAGAAACATCAAGTTATTTATATAAAATTAAATGAAAAAAATAATTTACACAGCTTTGATAAAAATTGCGATGCCCTCATAAAAAAACATAAATTCACTTTATTTGAATACCAATTACCCGATGAATATAGATTAGATTGTCAATTAAAATTATTTACCCAACAACTCAAAATTCCATTTAATATAATCGATTCTCAACATTTTTATGGTAAACGAAATGAATTAGGAAACTTATTTTTAGGAAAAAAAACGTTTTTGATGGAAACGTTTTATCGATACATGCGCAAAAAAAATGGAATACTAATTACTGATGGTGATATGCCCATGCATGGGAAATGGAATTTTGATGAAGATAATCGACAAAAATTACCCAAAGAACATAAAACAGTCGATCCTCTGGTTTTCCGAAATGATTTAACTGATATACATTCAGAAATAAATAAAGCAGCCATAAAAACAATTGGCCACGTAGATTCTAAAAATTTTATTTGGCCAATAGATAGAGTACAATCTTTACAACTTCTTGATTTTTTTGTGAAAGAGTGCTTACCATTATTTGGAACCTTTCAAGATGCCATGGCACCAAAAGAATGGTCTTTATATCACTCTAGACTATCTTTCTCGATGAACATAAAACTATTATCTCCGAGAGAAGTCATAAACAAAGCTATTGAAGAATATTTAAAAAGACCAGAAGAAATAAAATATAATCAGTTAGAAGGATTTGTTAGGCAAATTATAGGTTGGCGCGAGTATATGAGAGGGATATATTGGTTGAAGATGCCTGAATATGCTTCCTTAAATTTTTTCAATCACCAAAACCAATTACCCGAATGGTATTGGACTGGAAAAACAAAAATGAATTGTTTAAAACATGCGATTAACCAATCGTTAAATTACGCTTATGCGCATCATATTCAGCGGTTAATGATCATAGGCAATTTTGCCCTATTAGCAGGTGTTAACCCAGATGAATTAGATAAATGGTATTTAGGCATTTATATTGATGCTTTGGATTGGGTTGAAATAACAAACACGAGAGGTATGAGCCAGTTTGCGGATGGCGGAATTGTTGGAACTAAACCCTATATAAGTTCAGCAACATACATTAACAAAATGAGTTCATATTGCTCAGGTTGCTATTACGATAAGTCAAAAAAGATTGGAAACAAAGCTTGTCCATTCAACAGCTTGTATTGGAATTTTTATAGTAAACACGAATTAAAATTAGCTAAAAATCCTAGGATTGGAATGATGTACAATGTGTGGCATAAAATGAATCCTACTTCAAAAGCAGAATTATTGGAACAAGCTGATTATTATTTAAAACACATCCATCAATTATAATGAAACGATCTATTGTTTGGTTTAAAACAGATTTGCGATTGCACGACAATGAAACCATTGTGCGAGCAATTGAGCATAGCGATGAAATTATACCAGTGTATTGTTTTGACGAAACTCATTTTAAAAAAACAGAATTTGGATTTCATAAAACAGGAAATTTCAGGGCGAAATTTTTATTAGAATCATTAATTGATTTAGATAAAAACTTACGAAAGCTAGGTTCTGGTTTAATCGTAGTAAGAGGAAAACCTGAATACGAATTATTTAAACTAGTACAGAAATATAAAGTTGAAAAAGTATTTAGCAAAAAAGAAGTTGCTTTTGAAGAAAAAGAAACACAAGCGTTAGTCGAAAAAGAATTGTGGAAGATACATTGCGATCTCGAAACTTACAGTACAAGCACCTTGTATCACGCACAAGATTTACCGTTTGCCTTAAAAGACATACCTGATGTTTTTACAAAATTTAGAAAACGCATTGAAAAAGAATCGTCCATTAGAGCCGTATTTAATACCCCAATCGCAATAAAATCGCCTGTCATTGAAGCATTGAATTTGCCTAGTTTAGGGCAATTGGGATTAGAACCAGTTGTTAAAGATTCCCGCGCAGCCTTTGATTTTAAGGGAGGGGAAACAGAAGGGTACAAAAGATTAAATCATTATTTTTTTCAAACGCAAGCCATCTCAACTTATAAAGAAACTCGAAATGGAATGATAGGTGAAAACTATTCAACAAAATTTTCGAGTTGGTTGGGTTTAGGTTGTTTATCTCCTAGAGAAATTTATTATGAATTAAAAAAATATGAATCTGAATTTTCAGCAAACGAATCCACTTATTGGTTAGAGTTTGAATTGCTATGGCGTGATTATTTCAGATTTATGCTGAAAAAATATTCTAATAAATTTTTTCAACAAGCAGGCTTAAAAATTAATACTGATATTTTGTATAAGCATAATGATGAAATGCTATTAACTTGGATTAACGGGCAAACTGGTGTTGATTTTATTGATGCAAATATGAGAGAGCTTAAGTATACTGGCTATATGAGTAACCGCGGCAGACAAAACGTAGCGAGTTATTTATGTAACAATTTAAAATTAGATTGGCGTTATGGTGCAGCTTATTTTGAACAACAATTAATAGATTATGACGTTTGTAGTAATTGGGGTAATTGGGCATACTTGGCAGGTGTTGGCAACGATCCAAGAGGGAATAGAATTTTTAACATCGAGAAACAAGCGGAATATTATGACAAACATAAAAACTACCGCAAACTGTGGCTAAATTAAATGAATAAAGAACGATTCAATACTGAAATGAAAAACAAATAAATTTTGAAAAGGAATAAAAAAATGGATTTATTCAGCAAGGAAATAGACTACTCAAAAAACTTATTACCAAAGGATGGTGTAGTAAACTATTATGGGAAAATTTTGACAAACGATGAGGCAAATTATTATTTTGATTGCTTAATGAACACCATTGAATGGAAAAATGATCAGGCGATAATTTATGGAAAACTAATTACTACCAAAAGAAAAGTAGCTTGGTATGGTGATACAAATTTTGATTATACCTATTCTAAGACAACTAAACAGGCTCTGGCTTGGACTAAGGATTTATTAAATTTAAAATCAATAACCGAAGAAAAAACGGGAGAAAAATTTAATTCCTGTTTGCTAAACTTATACCACAGTGGCAATGAAGGAATGGCTTGGCACTGCGATGCAGAAAAAGATTTAAAGAAAAATGGAGCAATTGGTTCAATAAGCCTAGGTGCCGACAGGGCAACCGCATCAGAAAGTTAATAAATCGGCCAAGTAATTCGTTGACCTTGCCGCTTCTTTTCTTCGTCTTCTTAAGCTTTTTTTGTCATTTTTTTGTCGAATAATATTAAGTGCCATTTTACGAATGAAGTTAAAA
>JBKDJY010000118.1:0-8331 GCA_046345275.1 Bacteroidota bacterium | reverse complement strand
TTTTAACTTCATTCGTAAAATGGCACTTAATATTATTCGACAAAAAAATGACAAAAAAAGCTTAAGAAGACGAAGAAAAGAAGCGGCAAGGTCAACGAATTACTTGGCCGATTTATTAACTTTCTGATGCGGTTGCCCTGTGTTATAAAGTATCGTTTGTTTTCATCAAAAAAAACGATACTTTTACCAAAAATTAAAAAAATATTTGTATGAAAAATTATTTATTCATTGTATATGCATTTTTGGCTTTATTGGTATTTTCATGTGGCGAGAAATCAACAGAAGAAATTTCTGATAACACAAATAAGGAAGCCTTAAAGGATACAACTTCAATTACTGTTAATGAAGAAACCAAGTTCAAATTTGATTTCGCCATTGGCAATATTCCATCGCCTGTAGGAAGTATTAATGAAATTTCCAATTGGGGAGTAGAATATAACAATGCATTATTGGTTGATGCTAACAAACAATTGGCAACAAGTAATGAATTTTCGAAAGCATTCGCCTTGGGTGTTTATAATATTGATTTGTCCTACGCGGTTTTCAACAATAAAAGTGATGATGTGCTGAAGTATGTGAAAACAGTTATAAAAATTTCAGATGAATTAGGTTTAAAAAGCGCGGTTAATCAAGTGGTTGGAAAACGTGCTGAACAAAATTTATCTAATAAAGATTCGTTATTAAAAATCTTAGACGAAATTTTTGTAAAAAGTGATTCCTATTTAAGAACCAATGAAAGGGTATATACAGCATCATCTATTTTTGCTGGTTCTTGGGTTGAAGGTTTATATTTAACTTGTAAAATTGCCGAAAGTGTTACCAATGTTGATTTTAAAGAAAAAGCATACCAGCATTTATGGGATCAACGTTTTTATTTAAAAAATCTTTCTGATTTATTGAATGATTATAAAGACAAAAAAGAGAGTGTTAGTTTAAATGATGAACTAAAAAAAATTCTCTCTGAAATTAATATCATAAAAGACCCTAAAAATTTAAAAGACCCAGAATTCAAATCTATCTCAGCTAAAATTTATGCGTTAAGAAATTCTTTAATTAAATAATTCAAGCAAGAATTTCTATTAATCTATTTGGGATCATATTCAATGGAATATTTTTTTAAAATCAAAAAGTGATGTTTCTTATTTGAAGTTTTTTATTTTTAACCTTGTTAATAAGAGTGTCATCTATTAGGTTGCTAGAACAAAGTTTTTGTAGATTTTTGCACCAATCTTTTGGCGTTTTGCATTTTTTAAATTATTTAAAAAAAATTGTCAAAAGAAAAGAGAAATGATATATTTATGCTTCTAAAAAAAACCAATATGATAAATAAAATACTACTGACAGGTTTAATTGTGTTCTGTTCATTTTTTATTAAAGCGCAAAAAGAAGATAATAGAGACTTAAATTGTTATAATAAATGGTCCATTAAATTTGATGAAAGAGGCGCTGAAGAAGTTTTAGATGGTGTGTATACCGACGTTATCATTACAAGTAGAGTGGGAGCGACGGCTAAATGTTATTCAGGAAAAGCAGAAGTGATCAATAACAAACTGACGAAATTTTTTGTAAAACTTGAAGATGGAACTTATGATGAAGTAAAAAGAAGTTGGAAAGACAAATCAAATACCGACGTATACATTATTAATGGAATTAGTAAAACAATGATTACAATTCACTCTGAATTGATAAATGTTTTATGGCCAAAAAAAATCAAACCGAAAAAACCAGCAATGATTTTGGCCCCTGAGCCAAAGGATGAGTAAAAGACTTCAAATAAAAAAGTCCGATAAACTAATGAGCTTTATCGGACTTTTTTTGAAAAAATTTAAAAAATAACTAATACTCGTCTTCATTAAAA
The DNA here is from genome assembly GCA_046345275.1 of Bacteroidota bacterium. GTDB lineage: Bacteria > Bacteroidota > Bacteroidia > B-17B0 > Aurantibacillaceae > UBA4416. Next base: position 6,473 of record JBKDJY010000118.1, on the reverse strand, counting down.
AAGAAATCATCTTTGGTTGGATAATCTGGCCAAATTTCTTCAATGGTTTCATAAGCTTCCCCTTCATCTTCCATTTCTTGTAAATTTTCTATTACTTCCATTGGTGAACCAGAACGAATAGCAAAATCAATCAATTCATCTTTGGTTGCTGGCCAAGGAGCGTCTTCTAACCATGATGCTAATTCTAATGTCCAATACATACTGCTTATTATAATTTTCTGCAAAAATAAAAAATAAAATGAATTATACAACATTATAGTTGGTGCTCAAAGAAGAAAATAAAAATGGTTAAACAAAATCTCCTGATACAGGCGTCAAGCCTAGGATTGCATTGAATTTATAAGCTGAAAAGTGCCCCTGTTTGGATAGTTCTGTGCCATTCTAACACATGAAACAAAAAAAATGGCCAGTAAAGCATCACTACCCCAGTAACGCATTACCACTTAGTTCCATCCACAGGGGGCTTTTTCAGTTGAAAAAATCACTTTTAGAATTGTGTTTTTTTATTAATAAGTTGTAATAAATAAAGTTCAAACCTATATTTAAATTTTAAAACCTCCAAATTTTATTTTATTAAGCAAGTAAGCAATTGTAGAATAAAATTGTTTGAATTAAATTTTGGACCAAACACTAATGTCATTTTTAAAAACCAAAAAAATTAAACCAATTTTTCTGACACTAAATATTCAGCAATTTGTATCGCATTAGTTGCAGCCCCTTTCCGAAGATTATCGGAAACAATCCACAAATTTAAAGTTTTGGATTGGGATTCATCTCTTCGAATTCTTCCCACAAACACTGCATCTTTGTTATGGGCATTGATGGGCATTGGGTAAATTGCTTGACTGGTATCATCTTCTAAAATAACACCAGGTGCATTTTTCAAAACTTTAAAAATGTCTTCTAAGTTAAATTCATTTTCAAATTCAACGTTTACACTTTCACTATGCCCACCTATCACTGGTATTCGAACGGTTGTAGCAGTAAGTTTAATATTTTCGTTTCCTAAAATTTTTTTGGTTTCGTTTACCATTTTCATTTCTTCCTTGGTATAGCCATTATCTGTAAAAACATCAATTTGAGGAATCACATTTAAATCTATTTTATATTTATAAGCCATTTCGCTTGAAATACCAGTCCGTTCGTTTAATAATTGATTTACAGCCTTTACGCCTGATCCTGTAACAGATTGATAAGTAGAAACAACAATTCTTTTTATATTATATTTTTTATGCAAAGGATTCAAAGCTACGACCATTTGAATGGTTGAACAATTTGGGTTTGCAATAATTTTATCTGTCTTTTTTAATTCGTGCGCATTTATTTCGGGGACAATTAATTTCTTAGTCACATCCATTCTCCAAGCAGATGAGTTATCAATAACAGTCGTGCCAGCTTCCGCAAATTTAGGAGCCCATTCTAAAGAAGTACTTCCTCCAGCTGAAAATACGGCAATTTGAGGTTTTAAGGAAATTGCATCTGTTATCGAAACCACTTTATATGGTTTGTTGTTATAAATGATTTCTTTTCCAACTGATTTTGCAGAAGCAACTAATATTAATTCAGAGATTGGAAAATTTCTTTCCTTTAAAATTTCCAACATTTTTTCGCCAACTAATCCTGTGGCTCCTACTACTGCTATTTTCATTTTATGATTTTTTTCGCAAAAGTATAAAATAATGCTTTCATAACAATCGTTTTGATCTATAATTAATCATCACTTTCGGTTATTTGTAGAAATATTTTTTATCAATTGGATTGAATTTTATTCCACTTACTGGTGTTTGCAGGATTAACGGTAGTAAGAGTTTCCAACACTTTTGTTTTTTCGCTTGGTAAGCTTTTGGAAAAAATATTTACAATTTCATCTGTTTTAGCATTAAAAAACAATTCCATAATAAAAGTTGCTGGTCTATTGTTATAAACTCCAACTAGTAGGTCCATTGATTTCAAGATTTCATTTCTTCCTTCATCTGGTTTGTCTGACATCATATCTAAACCCAAGCGGTGATACTTATACATACATTCTCTAATCGGAGTAAATACAGGCTGCAAAGCATTTTCAGGTATCCAATACCTATTTTTATTTGATTCTTGTGATTTCCATCCTATCTCGCCTGAGCTTTGCGCGTTAGTAACAATTATTTGTGCTTTTTGAAAATATTCAGTTCCTCCTAAATTTGAAAATGTATCGTAATCGTTTGCTATAATAATGTAAGCATAAAAGGCCAATACAGAAGTTAAGTTCGTTGAATAAGAATTAAGATTAAATTCTAATTGCTGAAATTGTACGTATTTAAAAGTAAAATTCTCATCAATATAATTTACCAATGGTGAGAAATAAGAACTTTTAAAAATAGGCCTTCTACTTTGTATTTGAATGGTAGCTCGATAGTTTTCAGAATTTATTTTTTCTGTAACGTTTATTAAAATAGAACAGTCAATACGTTCAGAAGTAGTGTAATTATCTTTGGTCCATTTTGTATTATTCATAAATTCAAAAATGGCTTTTTGCAGTTGTTCAAATATTTGTTTCTCGGCAGTTCCTTGAATTTGCGGAGATGCTACATTTACTTGACAGTTTAATTCTTGTGCCTTTAAAGAAAATGAAAAAGAAAACACGAAGTATAAAGAATATTTTAATAGGCTCATTTTTTAAATTTTATAATATAATCAACAATTTCTGCGGCTATTTCTTTTTTAGTTTTTAACTCAAAAGGAGTTAAATTATTGTGCTTATCAATAATAGTTATTTTATTGGTATCTACTCCAAAACCTGCACCTTTGTCAGCAGCAGAGTTAGCAATAATTAAATCTAGATTTTTTTTAATCAATTTTTCTTTGGCATATTCAATTAGATTTTCTGTTTCAAGTGCAAAACCAACTAAGAATTGATTTTTTTTTATTTTCCCCAAAGTTTCTAATATATCAACGGTTTTAGTAAGCTTTAAGTTAAAATCAATTTCTGTTTTTTTGATTTTTTTGGATGATATCATGACAGGTTTATAATCAGAAACAGCAGCAGATAAAATAGCAATATTGGCATGTTGAAAATTTAACTGACAAGCATTGAACATATCTTCAGCACTTTCTACAGAAATTATGTTTATACTTTTTTGAATGGGTTTGTGGCTCGAAGGACCTAATACCAAAGTTACGGCAGCACCTTGTTTAGCAAATTCATCGGCAATTGCGATGCCCATTTTACCAGAGGAGCGATTTCCTATAAATCTTACTGGATCTATTGATTCGTATGTTGGGCCTGCATTTACAAGAACTGATTTACCATAAAGTGGTAAAGAAAGTTTTAAATTATTTTTAATAAAATCAACAATTGCATTGGGTTCAGCCATTCGTCCTTCACCAATTAAACCACTTGCTAATTCACCAAATTGTGCATTTATTATTTGGTGATGATGACTTTTTAAAATCTCTAAATTTTTAACCGTTGTTACATGTTGATACATTTCTAGATCCATTGCTGGAGCCAAAAAAACCTTACACCTTGCTGAAAGATAAGTTGCTGTTAAAAGATTATCACTCATGCCATTTGCAAATTTTGCCAAGGTATTGGCAGTTAGCGGAGCTACTAAAAAAATATCTGCCCATTCAGCTAGTGCCACATGATTATTCCAATGGTGAGAATCATCAAAGAAATTAGTAACGACTTCGTTTTTACTAAGCACCGAGAGTGTTTTTGGAGTTACAAAATCTTCGGCAGATTTTGTCATCACCACCTTAACATCAGCTCCCTCTTTTATAAATAAACGAACTAACTCCGCACATTTATAAGAAGCAATGCCGCCTGTGATACCAAGTAAAATATTTTTGCCTTGTAACATTGAGAACAATAAAGATAATTAATTTAAAGACAGATTGAGGTATTCAGTTGAGATTTAAAAATTATATGTTGATGATTAATGGAATAACAAAAATTACGCATGGTTTAATAATTTATGAAGGATGCTTTCTGGCTTATTTTTTAAAAAATTGAAATCGCCTTGTTCAATGATTTCTCCTTTGTCCATTACAATAATTGAATCAGAGTGAGATACTGTTGTTAATCGGTGTGCGATGATAATTGATGTTCTGTTTTTAGCGATTTCAACGGAAGCTTTTTGAATGAGTTTTTCAGTTTTTAAATCAATGGATGAAGTAGCTTCATCTAAAACAAAGATGGGAGGATTGTAAATATAGGCCCTTACAAAAGCGACTAACTGGCGTTGGCCTGCAGATAATGAAGCACCTCGTTCGTTTACTTGATAATGGTAACCATTTGGCAGCTCCATAATAAACTCATGAATTCCGATTTCTTTTGCAGCTTCAATAACAGTTGCTTCATCAATATCGTCATTGTCCATGGTAATATTATTTAATATAGTATCATTAAATAAAAAAACATCTTGTAGTACTACACCCACCGATTTTCTGAGTTCTTTAAGTTGATATTGACGAATAGGAATATCATCAATTAATATTTCTCCCTTATTGATTTCATAAAATCTACTTATTAAATTGATAATGCTTGATTTACCTGCACCTGTTGCACCAATAATACCAACTGTTTTGCCACTTTCAATCATAAATGAGATGTTTTTTAAAACATAATCTTCTTGATTATAAGCAAACCATACATTTTTAAATTCAATTTTTCCTGATAAATTATTTGTATCCTTCACGCCAATATCTTCTATAAAATCAGTTGTGTCAATCACTTTAAAAACCCTTTCGGCGGCGACCACGCCCATTTGTAGTGTATTTAACCTATCTGCTAACAAACGAATGGGTCTAAATACCATATTGATCATCATGATAAAAAAAGTAATATCTCCCAATTTGATTTCATACTGATTTGAATTGACACCAGCAAACCAAATCAATAAAGAAATTGAAACGGCCGACAAAATTTCGACAATGGGAAAAAAGACTGAGTAGTACCAAATAGATCGGATATTTGCTTTTTTATGTTGTTCATTAATTTCTTTAAATTTTTCGTATTCACTTTTTTCACGGTTAAATAATTGAATAATACGCATCCCAGTTAAATGTTCATTGATAAAAGCATTGAGCTGAGCAACAGCGTTTCTAACTTCTGTAAATGTTTTTTTGATGCCTTTTTTAAATAAATTAGTGGCAACGAATAATAGGGGGATGCTGCTTAAGGATACCAAAGCAATCAACCAATTTGTATAAAACATGGCGCTAATAAAAATAGCCAACATTAATATGTCGCCAAAAATTACTATAAATCCTTGAGAAAAAACATCACTTAAACTTTCAATATCTGAAACTGCCCTTGTTACGATCGTTCCCACAGGAGTTTGATCAAAATAAGTATTTTTGAGTTTTAAAAGGTGACTATATACTTGCAACCTCATATCTTTTAAAATATTTTGGCCCAATAAGCTGGTTAAATTGATATTTAAAAATTGCAAAATAGTTTCCACAAAAAGCACCAGCAATAGGAGTAAACCCATATAATTGATATAACTTCCTTTTTCAATATCGGGAAGATAATTTTTATCGCTTGGGTCAATTGCGCCTATGACGTTGAGCATTTTATTAATCATTAAAGGACGGACAATGGCAATTGCAGAAAGCGTGATGGTAATAAAAATTGTTGAAAAAAATATTTTCTGATAGGGTTTACTATAAGATAAGATGCGTTTGAGCAATCCTATGTTTATTTTTTTGTTAGTTGGTGTTTGTTTTATGGACATTAACAAAAAATTGTTTTTGGATAAGATATATCAGTTAAAAACAATGCCTCTGGATTTACAGACATGCCAGCTTCTGAGCGATTTTGATTTGCAATTATTTTTTTAAATTCTTGAATTGAAATTTTTCCTTTTCCAACCTCTAATAAAGTGCCAACTAAAGCTCTTACCATATTTCTTAAAAATCTATTAGACGTGATTTTAAAAACATATTCTTGATTTTTTATTTCAATCCATTTGGCAAAGGTTACTTTACAGTAATTAGTTTTGCTTTGTTTATTAGCTTTGCTAAAACTTGTAAAATCTTCTACTGATAATAAATATTCAGCGGCATGATTCATCAATTCAAAATTTAATTGACCATAAACAAATAGAGATGATTGAAATAGAAAAGGATTTTTATAAGTGTGAACATAATATTCGTATGTTCTAAATGTTGCATCAAATCGGGCATTCGCATTTTCAATAACTCGGTAAATGTTTTTGATGGCAATTTCTTTTGGCAAAATTTTATTTAGCTTATAAATATAATTAGCATTTGGTAAATGCAAATCGGTTAACAAACAATCAAAATGAGAATAATAATCTTTGGCACTCACTCCTGCATCAGTTCTTCCACAACCAACGATGGATATATTTTCAGAAAATATAAGGCTTAGTTTTTCTTGTAAAATATGTTGAATGGTATTTTTAGTATTTGCTTGTATTTGCCAACCATTAAAGATAGTTCCATTATAACAAAGCTGTAAAAAATAG
>JBKDJY010000117.1:0-8349 GCA_046345275.1 Bacteroidota bacterium | reverse complement strand
AGTTAGAGGGGTTAGAACCCGTGGCTCCACTGGAAATATCTTTTAAAAGAAAAGTTCCTAAACCTGTACCATTTGTTTTCCAAAGTTCAGTTCCATTTGTACCATTATTTGCAGTAAAATACAAGAATGAACCTAACGCTACAAAGCCGTTTGGCCCTGAACTACTTGCACCAGGATTAATATTACTTACAAGTTGAGTTCCTGCGCCAGTGCCATCTGTTGCCCAAAGTTCATTTCCAGCTGCAGCGGTGATTGCACTAAAATATAAATTTGAACCTAAAACTGTTAAGCCAGAAGGAAATGAACTCAGAGTTCCTGTATTAATATTTAGCAAAAGCACAGTATTTGCGGTGGTGCCATCTGTTTTCCAAAGTTCCGTTCCATTGATGCCATCATTTGCGCTAAAATATAAATTTGATCCTAAAACTGTCAAGTTATTTGGAGAAGAACCGGCGGTTGGCGTTACCGTGTTAATATCTGCAACACGCACTGTGCCTGCTGAAGTACCATCCGTTTTCCAAAGTTCAGTTCCATTCGAGCCATCATTTGCGCTAAAATACAAAGATGATCCTAACACTGTAAAGCCATAGGGATAGGAATCAGAGCCTCCAGGGTTAATATCTTTAACCAGTGTTGTGCCTCCAGGCGTTCCATCAGTTCTCCAAAGTTCAGTTCCATTGATGCCATCATCGGCAGAAAAGTAAGAAAAACCTGCTAAAACAACTCCGGGAGTAGGATTCGAACCTGCACTAGTGATATTAATATCCTTTACTAAAAAAGGACTCTGGGCCATGCTAGCCATTTGCAATAAAAAGGCTAATGAGCCTGCTAAAATTTGATGTTTTTTCATTTTTTTTGGTTTTAATTGTTAGGTTGATGAATTAAATTATTATTCTATTTACTGACCTTACGCATGATTTTATCATAAGGTTGGGTCTGAATAAAAATATTTTATAAAATATGCTTTAAAAAAATCCGGCTAAACAAAACCGGATTTTTTTACCACTATGAACCAACAAAAGAGCGGAAAATAAATAATTGTCAAATCCTCATAAAACAATTTTTTAACATAAACTTTTAGCATAAAAAGCTTATGTCCGCCTTTTGACAAACTGTACGTAAGGATTTAATAAAAGGTTGGGTAGGAATTAAAATTATTTATAACCCACAGCAATAATAGCTTGCGCATTTTCAATCAATAAACTGCTAGTCCCATTAAACACTGTGCAACTAAATTGAATGGTTAATTTTTTTGTTTTTTGTCCATTAACGTTATTTTGATAATCTTCTGACTTTAATAGTTTAAAATAACTGGAAGAGGGTTGAGAAGATTGCAGCAAATCGTTAGAAGAAAAAACTTTTCCTTCCCCATCAGTCCATTTAATAGTGATGTTGGATAAAGCAAATGGATTGGTAATCGCATTTAAGCTTGTCATAAAATAATTGACCGTGCAAGGTCCCTCAAAGCGGGTTACATAATTATAATTAGCATTTGCAGTATCTTTTTTTCCGTCTACTACTTGTAATGAAACCGGATAACGGCCATGCTGTGCATATACATGAAAAGGCGTAGGTAAGGTGGATTTATTTCCATCTCCAAAATCCCATTGAAATTGATAAGGTGGCAACCCAATGATTGAGCTTAATGCCAAATTTATAGTGTTAGTTTGGACTCCTCCTAGGCTAAAAGTTATGGATGCAGTACATACTGGGCCTATATTACCAATAACCTGAGTGTTACAAATAGAATTACCACAGTCAAGAATATCTACAGCGGTCAAACATACATTGTATTTACCAGCTCCTTTAAAAACATGGTTAGGGTTTTGTGATTTGGAACTTTTTCCATCACCAAAATCCCATAAATAACTTTTTGCAAGTTTATTAAAACTAGAATAGAATGAAGCCCTAAAAAGAATTGGTATTGGGTTGCCTGACATGATGGGGTAGTATTTGAAAGAAAAAGCTGAGTCCGCTCCAGATATTCCATTTAAAGCACTCACTTTATGATCGTTGATTTCTATAGCAATACTGTTAGGGCAATTGACGCAATCTGCTTTTTTTAAATTTCCCAAAAAATGATATACGCCATTATTGTCTTGTGTATAATTTGAATACATATAATAATCATCAATTCCTGCTTTAAGATTAATCGTGGTTCCATTTATGGTGCCAGTGAAACCAAATTGTGGGGAATTTAAATCGACATTTTCTGGTAATTCCTTTTTTTTACAACATGTCAACAAACATGAATACACTATTAAAATAAATAAGGGCTTAATTTTTGTCATGTTAGATATTTAATTTTTAAATAAGTTGTAGCACAATGATAATTTACATCCCATATTTCTTTCGAAAATGGTGTTTTTGAAATGGGCATTATCTTTCACATCAATTAACCCAAAACCAAATTCAGTGTTAATGCTGAATCCCTTTATTAATTGCCTATGATAAAAAATAGAAACTTGCATGTCATAAGGATTAAACCCAGTTAAATAGCCATTGCTTTTCTTATTGGCAATTTCTGCATTTTTCGCATTATAAACCTGATAACGCGATTCATCAGTTAATAATACTGAAAAATTAACGCCAGCACCTATGATGTTGTTTTTTCCGATGTTGTATCCAAATTTAAATGGCACGTTTACGTAGTGCAATTGCAAGTATTTTATGGAAGTAATTTCTTTTTCTATGCCAAAATCATAGCTTGTTCTTGCTACTGTAAATGTACTTTGAGAAAGATTGCTAATGGTTGTGTATTGTATTCCCAATCCCAATGATAAATTGTTGTGAAAATAGTATCGATAATTAAATCCAGCTAAAAAATTAAACCCATCTGCTTCATGTTTCAATAAAGAGTTCCAACCAAATAAATAAGAAAATCCAACCTCGGCATACAGGATACTTGCTTTGTGTTTAATTTTATACAAAGAATCTAAAGATGTTGGGATTCCTTTTTGTACTAAAAATATAGGTTGGAAGGGTGCAGAATCAACTGGGTTTACAAGAGTTGTGGCAATAGCAATGGTTTTTAGAAAGTAAACAGAATCATTGGTAGTAGAAGCAGTTGTTGTTGTGCTATTAATTGTTGTACTTAATTCCTCATTGCTCGTGTTGCTCGCATCACCAATTAAAATTTCTGCGTGAGAATTAGGCAGTAAATTTTTATTTACTTCAGGTTTTTCTTCATCTGCTATTTTAGCTAATCCATTTTCTGAGTATTTCTTCTTTACGATTGCTTGCTTGATTTTATTTAAGCTTGTATTTTCAATCGCATGAGTTTGATTTAATGAAGCGCTTGTTTTGCCTGTGGTATTTTTTATCTCCAAACGCAAATTAGAATTTTCTTTACTTATCAATTCATTTATTTTTGAATCTACGTTTTTTGTGATTAATTCTTTTTGAGAAATTTCCTTCACAATTAAATTCGACTCATTGTTATTTGCTATTAAATTCTTTGCTGATTTATTGGTTGATAAATCAAAAGAAAAATAAATAATGCCAATGGTGGCAAGGAAGCCAATGATTCCTAATGTATAAAACGCAGCACCGCTTTTGTTTCCACGAGAGACGTCAATCATTATTCTGGCTTTTTTCCAGTTTGATTCATCAAAAGGAAACTCGGTTTCTTCAAGTTTCTTTTTCAATATTTTTTCAAAATCATCCATTTCTGTCATTGTGCTTCAACCTTATATAAATTAATTTCTTTTTCTAATGCTATTTTAAGTTTCGTTCGGCCAGCATTCAGATGCCACTTAGATGTACCTTCTTCAATGTTTAACAATTGTGCAATTTCTTTATGTGTGTATCCATCAATGACAAATAAATTGAAAACCTGCTTTGTTACTGGAGGAAGTTTTGCTATTTCTTTATAAATATCTTTGGTGTTGAGGTGTTCTAATGCTGAGTTTAATTCCGTAAAATCTGTACTATCATAATTTTTTTCAGTATAATCAATTACTTCAGATAATTTTTTCTGTTTTCTGTATTCGTCAATAAGCGTATTAATCAATATCTTTCTAATCCATGCTTTAAAAGGAATTTCTTCTTTATATGTTTTTAAATTATTTAAAATTTTCAAAAAACTAATGTTAAGGTATTCCTTAGCTAAATCTTCATTTTTGGTATATCGGATACTGATGCTCATTAAATAACTATAAGTGAGTTTATACAATTCATATTCAGACCTTCGATTTTGGGCAATACACTCCTTTATCAGTTTCGGCTGAATGTTCATTCTATAATCTCATTATAACACCTAACGCATATCAATTAAAAAAGGTTGGGTTGATTTTTAATTATTTTATCTAAATTATGAATTAAAGCTGTTTTTACCTAACCAAGAATGATTAATCAATTGGACGCCAAGTAAATAAATTTTTTATCTTTTTTTATTTTTGTGTGTGAATGAGATGGATTGTCGAAATACTTTCATGTTTCAAAAAAAATTGTTGTAAGTATCGAATTTATAGATGAAAGCGAAGGGTCAAAAATTCGTTTCAAAAAAATGATAATCAGCTAAGCCGTTTTTTCAAATACATTTGGAATAAATGATGCCTTAACCAAATCCCAGCCTTTAAATATTCATCAAGCTATCATTTTTAAATGATTTCCTGCTAAAATTATTTATATTTAGTGATTTCTTTTTAAATTAATATATGGCTCAAATAATACCTTTCAAGGCTATACGTCCTGAAAATGATAAAGTACACCTCGTTGCTGCCCGCTCTTTAGATTCTTATAACTCTGTTGAATTAAAACAAAAATTATTAGGTAATCCTTTTTCGTTTTTGCATGTGATTAATCCTGATTTTGAAGACGGTGTAAAAACAAAACCAGGTTCGCTTGAAAGGTTAAAAAAAGTGAAAAATCATTTTAAACAATTCGTTCTAAAAAAAATTCTTATCCAAGATGAAAAACCTAGTTATTACCTTTATAGGCAAATAAAAGAAACAAACGAATATTTAGGAATCATTGCCTGTACCAGTATTGATGATTATATAAATGGTGTTATAAAAATTCATGAACAAACCATTACCGAGAGAGAAGAAAAACTGAAAGACTATTTGGAGGTTTGCGATTTTAATGCCGAGCCAGTTTTATTTTCATATCCAAATGACATTGAGATTGACCGAGTTTCTTATGAAGTTTCTAAAAAGCAAACGGATTATGATTTTACAACCACAGATAAAGTTCGTCATACGGTTTGGATTATTAATGAAAAAAAAATAATCGATACGATTTCCGAAAGATTTAAATCCATCCCAAATATTTATATTGCAGATGGACACCACCGTTCGGCTTCTTCTTCTTTATTAGGAAAATTGAAACGTAGCCGATTCATAAATTATTCAGGCAAGGAAGCATTTAATTATTACTTGGGAATATTTTTTCCTGAAAACAAATTGAAAATTTTCGAATATAACAGAGTTGTAAAAGATTTAAATGGATTAAATAAAAACGAATTGTTAAATCAATTAAAAACAAATTTTATCGTTACCGAAATCAATGAATCAGTTTTTAAACCAAGTAAAGAAAAACAGTTTTCGATGTACTTAGAAAATAAATGGTATTTATTAACTGCTAAAAATCAAATTTTTAATGCAAATGATCCCATTGAAAGTCTCGACCCAGAAATTTTGAATAGATACATCTTATCACCCATTTTTAATATCCATGATTTAAAAACGGATAAGCGCATTGGTTTTGTGCCTGGGGTGTTGGGGAGTGAAGCATTAAAAAAACAAGTTGATGAAGGGAAAGCTTCAGTAGCATTTGGTTTGTTCCCAGTAACCATTAAACATTTAAAGTGGATTGCAGATACAAACAACATCATGCCTCCAAAATCAACTTGGATAGAACCAAAAATGCGCCTTGGCTTAATAATATATAGCCTCGAAGAATAATTTTTTCAACTTATATTTTAAAAAGCAAACGTGTCAATTTCAGAAAAAATTAAACAGATTAAAGCAGAATTGCCTAAAGAAGTAACCTTAGTTGCTGTTTCTAAAACAAAATCAACTCATCTGATACTTGAGGCCTATGAAGCAGGGCAAAGAGATTTTGGCGAAAATTATGTTCAAGAATTATTTGACAAAAACGAAGTGCTTCCAAAAGACATCAGATGGCATTATATCGGACACTTACAAAGCAATAAAGTAAAGTACATTGCACCGTATGTATATTTGATTCATGGTGTGGACAGTTTAAAATTATTAAAGGAAATAAACAAAGAGGCCATCAAAAATGCCAGAGTGATAAATTGTTTACTCCAGTTATACATTGCAAAAGAAGAAACAAAATTTGGTTTAAGTTTTAGTGAAGCCGAAAATTTATTAAATTCAAAAGAGTACCTTGAATTAAAAAACGTTTCAATAAAAGGTTTTATGGCAATGGCTTCAAATACAAATGATGTTGAAGAAATTAAAAATGAATTTAGGAGCATTAATAATTTAAAAAATAAATTTTCCAATTTCCCAATTTTAAGTATCGGGATGAGCTCTGATTATGAAATTGCAATCAAAGAAGGTTCAACACTTGTTAGAGTGGGAAGTAAAATTTTTGGCACAAGAACCTAATAGATATAATTTCTTGCTCTTTTGTTCTTTTTGAAATAACAGAGGACGACGAAAAATAGTTAAATTTGTTTTTAGTTAAATTGAAAAAAAGATTCCAGATATTTTTGTATTTAATATGTGCAATGATTTTATCACATTGTAAAATTAAGTATTCTTTAAATGGAGCTACTATTCCTCCTGAAGCAAAAACAGTTTCAGTTGCTTTCTTCGCAAATAATTCAACTCTTGGCGGCCCTTCAATTAGTCAAAAATTTACTGAAAAATTAAGAGATGTGGTTTCTACGCAAACAAATTTAGCACTCATGAAGCAAAATGGCGATTTGCAATTTGAAGGATCAATTACAGATTATAACATTGTACCTGTTGCTATTCAAAGCACCGATCAATCTGCTCTTAACCGTTTAACCATTACAGTAAACGTGAAGTATCTTAATAAATTTGATGTTGCAAAAAACTTTGAACAAACTTTTTCGCGTTTTGCTGATTATAAAAGTTCGTCATCGTTATCGGCTGAAGAGGATAAGTTGTTATTAGAAATAAACAGACAATTGACCGAAGATATTTTCAATAGAGCATTTAATAATTGGTGATGTTAAAAGAACATTTTTTTGACCTATTAAAAACCCCATCATTACTGAATGATGGCAATACAAAAATATTGGAAGATGTTGTCAAAGAATTTCCTTTTTTTGAATCTGCGCATTTATTGTATACAAAAGGGTTGCAAAAACAGAACTCACTAAATTTTTCAAAACAACTCCGTAAAGCAGCAATTGTTGCTCGCAGTCGCATTATTTTGCATGACTTACTTTATAATCATGCAGCTGAATTTGTCATTGAATCCTCAAGTGATCATAAACTTAAATCTGATGTTGATACTTCAATAAATACAGAACCCCTAGCGCCAATAAATACTGAAAAAGAAGAAAAAATAATATCAAATACAACGTCGACTTTAAACGAAATAAAAGTTATTTATGTTAATGCGATTGATTCTGAAAATAAAGATAAAAATGAAAAACAGAAGGAAGAAAAAGTAATAGAGGAAAAAGAAAAATACACAGAATCCTCAAAACAATTTGATATTGATAAATTAAATAAAAATATCGAGCAAGAAATTAGCAGAGGAGTCATTCAATCTTATGTAGAATCAGATATTTTAAAAACACCAGAATACAATAAACCCGAAGATAAACAGCCACTATCCTTTACGGATTGGCTTCATAAAATCCAAAAAGAATCGCATACAATTCAAAAAATTGAGCCTAAATTAAAAGAAAAGATAGAGGGAAAGTCATCAAGTTTTGATCAAAAAAAACAAATCATTGACAAAATCATAGAATCCGACCCAGGAAAACTGAAACTTGGAAATAACAAATTTTTTGCCGCAAACATTGAAGCAAAGCAAAGTTTATTAGAAAATGAACATCTGGTAACGGAAACCCTCGCAAAAATTTATGCTTTACAAGGAAATTTAAATAAAGCTATTCGGGCTTATGAAATATTAAGTTTGAAATTTCCACAAAAAAGTGTTTACTTTGCATCCCTTATAGAAAAACTGAAAACTAACAAATAAATTATGCAAGCAATTTTAACCATCGCCATCATCGTAGTATGTGTATTACTAATCTTAGTAGTATTAGTTCAAAACTCAAAAGGTGGAGGGCTTGCATCCAATTTTACTCCTAGTAATCAAATCCTTGGAGCTCGCCAAACGGCTGACTTCTTGGAGAAATTGACTTGGGGACTTGCTGTTGCTATCATCGTTTTA
>JBKDJY010000116.1:0-6687 GCA_046345275.1 Bacteroidota bacterium | reverse complement strand
TTAGGTATAAGGTTAATAAGGTCCATTGCAGCCGGGTTATTACAGATCCCCAAAACAGATGTCAGTTGCACAAGTCCAAATGCGTAGGTTTTTTCCTTCGTGCTTTTCTTTTGCCAGTGCCTACATTGACCGCACATCATACATCAAATATTGTTTTCGGCATTTCATCAAAAACCGTTTGCATACATAAAAATAAATAAATGTTTCAGGAAAGCAAATAAAAAAAATGATACACACTTTTCACTATTTTCCTTACCCTGCTATATTTTCTTACTTTTCCCTATTTCTTTATATATTTATATATATATATATATATATAAAGAAAAAAGTAAAAAAGTGTGTATTAACTTATAACTAATTGATAATCATTTGCTAACTCGTACACACTTTTTAAATTTTGCACTATGCTAACGGTATGCATAATAAAAAAAAGTGAGTACGTAAAAAATCACATACTCACTTTATACACGGTTTTTTTTGCCTAAATACACACTTTTAAAACGGCACGTCTGTATTCAAAATCCCAGGTAATTCTAATATTTGATAGTAAAGACCGTTCTGATTAGCGATCCTGTATTTCGTGTTAATTACCAAACCATCCTTTGTTTCTGCCCACTTTTGTAGCCATTGGGTTAGTCCTGTTTGACTTAGCTTAGTTTTTAAAAGTTGGTTGACATTATCCAAAAGATCAGATTTTGAGATTTTTGCTGCATAGTCTGAATTACTACGATGTGCATACCATTTCTCAAAATCAATTCCATTAGTAACATATTTGCCATTCTGATCGCCTGTGAATGTTTTGAGCGTATTGGGGAACCAAGAGAAAAACTTATTCTCATAAAGACCATCCATATATTCAACAAAACCTCTATCAGTTGAATTTATAAGCATCCTCCTTTTAAGTTCAACCGTTGCACCTTTAGCAACCCTTTTAAACTTCAAAAATGTAGTTATGCACTCCGTCGCCCAATTGTCAAAGCGAAGCCATTCATCCGCGTCCCAATCCTCAAAAAACCTCCTCCCAAAATGATCCAAAGGTGTGCGGCTTATACTGAAATACTTTTCAATGGCAAACGTCCAAAGCCTCCTGGTATCTGAATCGTCACCGCTACCCATTGCGTAGTTAGATGTAATAATTATTTTAGGCCTGTTACCGAATTCAATTGTGAATTCAGGCTTATTTTTTTTGTTTATAATCATGTCACCGGATGCAATTGTATATAAAGAATCCACTTTAAAACCTTTGTAAGCATCATCGATAAAAACGGTACGTGTATCATGATTTATACGGCTCCAGGCGAAATCAGAGAAAATAGAACGCGGCTCTCTTCCGTTAATAAATACCATGTTTCCTGAAGCATTCTTTATCATTTGAGCAATCAAAGACTTTCCAGATCCACCAACGCTGCTACCTTCCTGATCTTCGTCAATGTTTTCAAGAAACAAAGTCATTTCAGGCTTAGTCGGGTTGTTATACCTTGTCAGATTATAACCTACCATTGCCCTAAGTTCTTCAATGTTTTCACCGGCTAACAGCTTTATAAATTCATCAGAGTCGCAGCCTGTAAAATCAAATGCTTGGTAATCCCTTTCAATAATATCGGACTTCCATATCTGCTTCGGCAGTTCGTAATAGTTTACTATTTCAGCACCTTCATTTGTGATCTTTACAGCGCAGTTCCTGAAATACCTCCAAACACAATTTATATCGTCTTTAAGCAAAGATGACGAATCCCACTCGGGCAAATCATCCAGAATGGTTGTGTTGTTCAGCATCGGCTTCAAACGCTTAGAAACATCGTTGTAAATCTCTTTGTCAACCTTTATTACAATGTCGGTAAGTGTACGAATGATGTCACCTATTTGGCAGATCGTTACTATGTTATCATCAATTCGAATAAAATCATCTTTGTACCTTCTAAATCCGCAATTATAAATAACCTCCAAAGTCGCATCTTCTAACAGCCTAACCGTTACGGCTCCTTTGTCAGATACGCTTTTCTTCCAAAATGTATTTTCTCCGATTAAACTACCTGACCGGGTAACAACGTAGTTTAAATCAATGTGGTAACGATCTGCAACCTGATCAATCTCTCTTTCTGTTTCCTCTTCATTTTGACCATTTTTGTAATAAATAATCTTTGATGCTGTGAGTGTCCAATCGGCTTTTCCGCTGTGCGATTGATACGAAGGGAAAGCCGGCAGGGATGATGTAAACAAAAGCACTTTGCATTCACTACCAAAAAATACTTTTGCTGACATCGTTTGCGCTGTGGATTCAGTTCGCCGCCATGCTTCATAAACAATGGCATCCTTTCCAAAACGCGGCTGTTGTTTGCAAGGTGATAGTCCTATTTCGTGTAAAAGCTCTGCAAAGTATTCGGCTGTTATTTTGCGATCAAAGTACCGCCATTTGTCGGGCCGTGCAAAATACTGCTTCGGTGTTGCCTCTATTATCTTTGCTTCTTTTTCTTCATCTAATGTTTGCAGCAAAGAAATTATTTCATTTAGTTCGCTTTGCGTTATGCTTTCCATTTCGTCACGTTCACCGTAAATAATCTGACAGCCTGGGGTTGGAAACGTGTAACAAAGTTTTTTTTTCGGGTAAAGAGCAATCAGTTCATTTCCTTTTGAGTTGGTGGCAATCGGTATCTTTTGCTCAGGTGCCGGCATCTTTAAAAAAATATGCAATCCACCATTGCGGCTCTGTTCAATAAACAGCTTTTTATATATATCCTCGCTTAGCTTCTCCTGCAAAAGAATCAGAATGTAAGTTCTCAAATCAGATGCAGATAGTTTTGAGCTGTTCTTCGTGTCAACATCAATAAAAGTAAAAGCATCGCAAGTTCGCACCGCCATTGCGTTGTGTTCATTATTTAAGGCATACGGCTGCATTGCCTCCCATCCCTGCACGTGCGCTACAGGTGCATTGGTTTGTGTGTTCCAAACAAGCGGCACCGGGTAGTGTCCAAGTTCTTCCGCTGTTTGGTAGTGTAGTTTAATCATTTTCATGTAGTTTAAAATGACATGGATTACATAATGTAATTATGTCGTGAATAGATTCGTTATATAGTGTATCGTATGTTGTGTGATGAACATCTAGGCGACCTGATTTATTTCCGCAGCTTTGACAAGTAAAATTATCCAGCTTTAATCTTTCTAATCTTTTTTTCTTCCATTCATCAGATTTCAAGTATTCATAATATTTTTGTTTATAATCTTTTTTTGTATTATAAACAGATGAGTAAAGATTATTAAATTCTATTTTTACTTTTGATCTTATACTTTGTCTTTCATCATAGGAAACAAACATAAAATGAGTAGTTTCCTTTTTTACATTGCCGAAATTTTTTAAACAATTCGTACAGCAATTAGCTTTTCGAGTTGATCTATTTTCAAGCTCAAACTGTATTACTTTTATATTTTTAAATTCGCAGCAATATCCTGTAGTTTGAAAATCACCAAAAATACGTTCACATACATTACACATATATATAATATGATTTTCTGATTTATGTGTTTGTATATCAAAAGAATTACATTTCGGGCATGACATATTTTGAAATTTTATTTATTAATACTATAAAGTCATCTTGAATATGTAATTCAATTAAATTAGATAATGTAATTATTGACCCGTCTATTATTACATCGGAACCTTCAACTTGTTCTCTCGGAGTTATTGATATAATATGATCAATATTAATATAATTATAAAATTCAGATCCAATTGGCATAATTTTTATAAATTTCATGATTCATTTTCTTTTGATAGTTTAATAAATAGTTGTCTAAGTTCCTTTGCCTTTGTAGCTTTTACCATTATGGTAACAGGTACTTTTTTGTCTTTGGCTGCCATTTTCGGCCGCCCTCGTTTTTTCTTTACTAATTGCATAAAATATATTTTTTTACAAAAATAGGTAAAATATTTTTTTATTTAAAATAAATCTTTATATTTGCATTATAAATCTTTAAGCTTATGTACACAATCAACAACAAACAACTGACCTTCTTAGACAGTAGGTTCTACAAAACAGACGATGGCGGCTTTGTTCCCTCCGTAACAACTATCTTAGAATGCTACCCAAAGGGTGCGGCTTATTACAATTGGCTAAAAGAGAACGGCAAAGATGCTGATGAGATCCGGGATGAAGCAGGACGCCGCGGATCGGTAGTCCACAAATTAACGGAAGATTATGATACAGGCGCGGAGGTGCAGCTTGTAAACGATAACGGCTCCATTGATTACAAACTAAATGAATGGGCAATGTTTGAGAGATACGTTGAGTTTCGCAGGCGGTTTCAATTCATAACCGACTGCATTGAGTTAAACATCATAAGCAAAGACTTAGGCTATGCCGGTACAATCGACCGCGTTATCAATATGAACGGCGAACGCATCCTGTTAGATATAAAAACCTCAAATGCCATCTACCCATCATATTGGCTGCAATTGGCTGCGTATCGCAATTTGCTTTTTTCAATGGGTGCAGAAGTTGACAAAGTTGCCATTTTATGGCTTAATGCAAAAACACGTACTGAAGGAAAGAAAGGCGACATCCAAGGCATTGGTTGGCAGATGATCACAAAAGAGGATACGATGCAGGACTCACAGCTATTTAAAGCCACTCATCAGCTTTGGCTTGCCGAAAACCAAACCAGTAAACCAAAACAATTAACCTACCAAATTAGCCATAAGTTATGAAAATAACACTAAAACACGAGGTGCAGGTAATTGACCATGTTATTTGGGTGAAAGTACGTGCAAACTGCTTTTTATTGGATGGATCTATTGAGGTGGAGGAATTTGAGTGGGATGATTATTTATATACGCACACCGAAAACCTTGCAATTGAGGAGCAAACGGAAAGCAAATATTTTATTAATAAATACATTGATGCATACCATCAATTAAACTTTTAACCACGCCTGCTCTGGTCACAGGCATTTATTATGGGCTTATCCAATACATCGGGAGGCATTACCTACCTGAACATGAAAGAGGGCAAATTTGCCCGCAAAACAGCAAACGGAGACATTGAGTTATTTGATGCCGTTGACGGACTGATCACATCCGTTGAGTTTCAAGATGATGAGTACAATGGGACTAAGTTCCGCAAACTCAAGTTAATACTTGAGGATGAAGGGCAAAAGTATTTAGTCCAGGTTCGCACGGACTCAGGTTATTACAGAGGACTGACAAACAGCATCGCAAATGCTGATCTAAGTCAGGCGGTGAAGCTGATCGCATCGAGCAAAACAGGGGAGAATGGCAAACCGCAAACCACCATCTTTGTCAATCAAAACGGCAAAGCTCTGAAGTGGAAATGGTCAAAGGATAACCCCGGCGACCTTCCTGAACTTGAGAAAGTAAAAGTAAAAGGGCAGTTTGTTTACGACAATTCAAAGCAGCTCGAATATTTTGAGAAGTTTTGGAAAACATTATTCACAGAAAAACCAACGGAGGAGGATTCTCCGTTCTAAAAACATTCACCCCCTCTTATTAATAATTATTTGGAAGATAACTAAAAATGATTGGGGGTGATTTTTTTATTTTAGCAATGGCAAAAGAAAAAATAGAATACAAAACATTAAAAGACTTGTTTTCAGAATTAGATCAACAAGCAAAAAAGTTAATTTATTATGGAAACTCAAAAGAAAAAGCAGAAGGAGAAGGAATGAAAACTGTAATTAAAGCAATTTATGAATATTGTAAAAAAAATAAAATAGTATTATGGAAATAAATAAAACTTACAAAGGTAATTGCATTGAACTTGCAAACACCTTAAAAAACGAAAGTATAGATTGTATCATTACAAGCCCCCCTTATTACAATTCTTCTCACAAATATCAAAGAGGAACAGGATTTCATTATACAGCAGATGTTGGAGAGCCATTGTATGTTATACAGGATGTATTTGAAGCGTTAAAACCAAAACTAAAAGAAGATGGAATTATTTGTTTGAATTTGGGATTTAGCTATGGAGAAACGGGAGTGATGCGACCGTTTGACATTGTAAACAGATTGCGAGAAAAAGTCGGTTATTTTGTAAATGATGTTGTGATTTGGCATAAAAATAATCCAATACCTATGCAGAACAGATTAACAAATGCAATAGAGTATATTTTTATTTTAAGTAAACACCCAATAGGTAAATACTATACTAAAAAATACACTCATAATGTTTGGAAATTTTCAGTTGATGGAGGAGGCAAAGGGCATTCAGCAGTATTTCCAATAGACTTACCATTAAATTGTATTGAGCATTTCACGCAAGAAAATGACTTAGTATTAGATTGTTTTATGGGAAGCGGAACAACTGCAGAAGCCTGTGTAAAAACTAAAAGAAACTTTATAGGATTTGAAATAAACGAAGACTATGTTTATTTAACAGAAAAGAGGGTGCAGAAATTTTTAAACAATTTTTTATCTTCAAGTTTATTTGAAAACGAAATATAACACTTGCAGGTAACTGCTAAATAAATGCAACAATATGAAGCCCCGTTCCTATCAAACCGACATAGCCAACCGCGCAGCTGATATTGTTCGGCGGCATGGTTTGGTTTATTTAGCGATGCAAGTCCGCACCGGCAAAACCGCCACCGCTTTGCTAACTGCTGAAGCTTTGTCGCAAAAATCTGTTTTATTCGTGACAAAGAAGAAAGTCATTGACGGTATTATTGCTG
>JBKDJY010000115.1:0-11125 GCA_046345275.1 Bacteroidota bacterium | reverse complement strand
CCAGTTGTTGAGAAATAGGAAGTGGAGCTAGATGTTTGTGTCCCAGTGCTATCTATACCATTAAGTAAATCATCCAAATTATTATAAAAAGAAGTGTCATTATTTTTACTACCATGTGAGCTTGATGAAGAAGTGGCTGTATTAGCTTCGTCAAACAACTGTTTATACTTTGAGCAATCTTGGTTAAAGTTTAATAATAAACCTTTACCTGCCAAATTAAGACTGGCAAATAGTAAAATAACAATATGTACTAAAAATAATCTCATTTATAAAATTCTAATAATATCCGCTTCGCTTTTACGACGACAAACATCGAACTGTACTTAATCAATAGAAAAATCTCCTACACATCTTTTAAAAATATTTTTTAACTCTTTTTGATTTTCACTCAAACAACTTAAAAATAATTTATTTCTATTTTTTTTCAATTTTTTATGTAAGTCATAAGCAGATTCAAATTGTTTTGACGCACCCAAATATTCAAATAAATCTTGATTTTGGTTAATTAATTCGATACACAATTCATAATTGGTAATTTTAGAATTCAAATATTTATCTGATAATTCATCAATTATTAGATATGCAGCATAATAGTCTCTTTGCTGCAATTTTCCTTCAATGTCTTTTCTTATTTGTTCTATAGTCATGATTAATTTCCAATTAGCGGTATTTGATTTGGAATTATAGGTTCTAATGGTGATGAGGACTTAATCCATACATCATCATTCAAATTATTCAAAATTAATATTTGTTTACCTCCTCCAGTTGTGTTATATTTCACACTTTGAGTAGCATTTGCATATTGTTCGGTAGAAGCTATAGTTGATTTAAAAACATAGCCTGGATTACTTCCTTGATATGTTATTTTAAATACATCGTATTCAGAACTAACACTACTTAAAGGTAAACCTAAAACTTGTTCTAATTTCTCAGGATTAGCTTTTATTAAATTTAGTTGAGCTTGATCAATATAATAAACAGAAGCACTGCTTATTATATCTTCGCCTTTTCTAACAATTTTATAATATACATCTCCTGACTGAACATTAATTTTAATAATAGGAGAAGTATTACTACAAGACTCTATAAACTCTTTTAGTTTTAATTCATTTGAATTCAAAGCTTTCATATCATTGTATATAGTAACATTAGTTGATTTGAAAGTATTGTAATCTTTCCCAAAAGTCTTAAATGTTGTATTACTCCAGTTCTTTGCAGGGAAACATTTATTAATCCAATCATTCCAAAAATTAACACGTTGAGTTAAGATGCTTCCAAGTCCAGCAGCTACATTCCCCGTATTATCAATAAACTCAGCAAACTGGTTAGGGTCGGAGTTTATTTCATCACGTAGTTTTTTTAGTTTGTTGTATTCGGCAGAAGGAAGATTAGATGATAAAGAAATAGTAGCCTCGTCAAATAATTGTTTGTATTTAGAGCAGTCTTGGTTAAAATTTAGCAATAAACCTTTACCAGCCAAATTAAAACTGGCAAATAGTAAAATAACAATATGTACTAAAAACAATCTCATTTATAAAATTCTAATAATATCCACTGTGCTTTTACGACGACATGCAATGTGCTTCGCTCAATTAAAAAATTGATAGTGAAGCAAACTGCTCTTTTAGATAATTTTCTGAATATTCATTTTTTAAAATTTCTATAATTGATTTTTCGACATTTTGTTCATCTTCAAACCAAGGATGCATCCAATTTTTAATATTTAACCATTCTTCAAATGAAAATTCACCATAAAAATTTATCGAATATAAAAAATTGAAAAAAAATTTCAATTCTTTATCAAATCGTTCATCGTTTTTAATTACATAAAAAAAAGGTTGAATTTTACTTTCAATAGGTACAAATTGAGGTTTAACTTTAGATAAAAAATCCTGATAATTTTCCCATGATGTTCCATCGAAAAGAGGATTAACAAACTTATCATTTATGTAATACCATCTTTTCAAGTCAGGATTTTTATAATATTTGATTAAAAATTCATCAAATGGCATAAAGAAGCTATCGTAAGTTCTCTTACTTAAACTTCCTTCAGGATAATTTATATATTTCACAGCCTCTTCTTTTGTCATTGTTTCAATATTTTTTCCGCAAGCTTTCCTTGTAAAACTTGATCAATATATGTTTGATTAAAAAGTACAATATTCTCATAATTTTTTGTGCCACGTGCTCCAGGTACAATTAACCCATTATAACCTTGTTGTCTTGCCCAAATTGCTAATTCGTTAGTAAACTCATACATTTCAGATTTGCTGTTGGATATTTTGACTAATTGACTAAATTCTGTAGCTAATTGTTCTCTAATTACATCGTCAGTCAAATCAAGTAAATTATCTAATTGCACGTTTGAAAATTTATATGTACTGAATGAACTCCATGTTCCATAATGAGGAACCAATTCAGTTTGATTTCCAATTATTGTTTTACTTAAATACATTGCATTTTCAGCGCCATCGGCATCATAGCGCCCCCAATTACTATAAATAAAGTAGTCAGTCATTTGTTTTGGTAATGCTCCGTAAGCTGTTTCAGAATTTATGGATAGAGAACGATATAAATCTTTATTATTATAACTTTTACCTAATGGTTTATTTACAATACTATTAAGATGAATTCTTAATTGTGCAGCTGTTTTAGCAATAAATCTACCTGCACTTGTAGTAATATTACCCGTATTATCAATAAACTCGGCAAATTGGTTAGGGTCTGAGTTTATTTTATCACGTAACAATTTTAAATCATCGTATTTATCAGATGGTAAATTGGTAGCCAATGAAGTATTAGCCTCATCAAACAGTTGTTTATACTTAGAGCAGTTTTCATTAAAATTTAATAACAAGCCTTTACTAGCCACAGCTACGTTTAGGCACATACTTATGGTTTGGTATTTGCTAATCAACTCATCGGCTTTGGCTTGCTGCCCGGCAGGAAATGAATAATAAATTACTTTTACATTTGATGTTATAGGTGTTGCATTTACAAAAGTTGCAAATAAAAACAGGAAAAATAACATTATGAATTTAATTAAGTTCATATATTTTTTGGTATTTCTATTTCTTCGTATTCCTTTAAACCTTCAGGTATTGGTAAATCTAAGTTTGAAATTGATCGCACTTCCCAAAGCTTCTCTAACTCACTAATCTTAATTTCTTTTTGATAAACACCTCTATCTCTGAATTCTAAATTAAGTTTATCAAAAGCTTCTTTATTATCGGTTACAATCCCTATATAACTATTATCAATCATGGTATTTACATCAAATTGATAGCCTTTATAAATACCAAATGTACTAATTGAAAAAGCATTTGTAATATTTTCTTTTGGCACATCTAAATAAAAAAAGTTATTTGCATATTTAGTAAAATTTGAAAAAGGACAAATAGTACCATCACAAACTATTCTGTAATAATCAGCCTTATTTAATAACCTAAAATCATAATCATTATATCTTGTATAAGTTCCAAATCGTATCATACAATTATTTTAAAATAAATTTATTTAATACTGCATCAAATATTGCATACTCTATTTCAGTTCCATCCACTTTTTTAAAATATATTATTCCTTCTGTCACTTGGTTCATATACTTTTCGGTATATCTATTTCTTCATATTCCTTTAAACCATCAGGCATTGGTAAATCATATTGTGAGGAGCTTCTTTCTTCCCAAAGTTTAGTTAAATCAGATAATTTGATTGTTTTAACATACCAAGATACATTAACCTCTATCATATTTAATTTTTCTCCATCTAAAGAGTCTGAGGTTGCAATTGTGTATAATCGTTCACGGTTATTTTTATATTCAAATACTTTTACACGAACATTTTCATATAAACCAAATGTTTGAGAATAAAATGCGTTTTTGATTTCATTCCTACTAATATTTTTGCAAAATTTATCTTCATTACAATGTTTTTTGAATTTTTCTAAGTTGTAATTATGGATAGATAAATAACATATGGTATAAGTTTTTTCTTCTTTTTTTATTGGCAACTCATATCTATCTTCAATAATTGATAAAATGTATCCATCATATATGGTATAATTACCTGCTCTAAATTCTATCATGGTTCAGAAATAAATTTGTTTTGTGATGTTGAAAATCTAGCAATTAATTTTTCGGAGCCATCAGAAAAAACCTCCCATAATTCAGCCCCATCAGAAGGGGTTGCAAATCCGCGCGAGCGGGTTGACAAGCAACGTGCTCTCAATCCCATTTAGGTGTGATGCTTTTCTTATAAAGAATAAACTTTTCCTCCCATTCATTTTTATTCAAATTCAATAAATGAAGAACTGATTGTATTAAATCTATATATTCCCCTGTTGCAATAAGCTTGCTAGATTCTTCATAAAATTTGAAATTATTTTGAAAAAAAGAATATAGTTGACTAATTGAATATTGTCGTTGCATATCAAAAGATAGTCTTATAAAAACATCCTTCAAAAGCATAATCTTACCATATTCATGGCGCTCTGGATAATAACAAAACACAATGGCATCCTTATCCAACCCATACGTTATTTCTGCAATATTTGCATCAATAAAAAATAGTTCATTATTTCTAAATGTTTTATCAAGTATCTCATTTAGCTTCTTACACTCGTCAAAAATTAAATCAAAATATTGCATTTTACTACTGTTTAATAAATGTTTTTGTTGTAGAACTATACGTGTAACCATATTGCTGCGCTCAATCAAACCTTTAACTTATTATTTACAAGAATCAGTTGTTCAACCAATACGATTAACTCAGAACATAACTGCCGTTTTTCATACTCATCTTTTTCAGTAAGTTGTAATCCAAAATCGTTATCGTTAATCGAGTCAGTTAAATTGACAAGAGCATTATGAAATCTAAAATTATTTGCATCATATAATGAAACGTCATTAATGTAGTATTCTCCATGCTCAATACATCTATCTATGTCAGAAATACAGGTTTTTATTCTAATATTATCATTTGAAACATTTATTGACAATATTGTTTTTTTTAATTGATTTAATTTTAAAAGAGATTGTTTGATTAAACTGTTAAGTTCCTCCATAATATTTACCATTTTTTATACGTTAGTGTGACATTTTCAATTGCGTCTTCAAACGCTTGATTTCTCAAAATATCATTTATGAAAATTTGATATTCTCCACCAGCTAACATGTGTGTGTTCGATTGAAGTTGAGGAAGTTGTGATATAGGTTGGGCAGCAGCTTTGCCCTTCCATACTTTAATACCTCCTGAAGGCACAGTATATTCAAAAACCTTTGTGAAGCCATTCCATTCAGGCATTACGGCTGTACCACCAATAACTTCAGTTAAGTTATTTACTATACATTTTATCATATATTTCTCCTGTATTTGCATTTACTATATATCGAAAATCTCTTGCATATACTTCAAGCAATTCCATTTCTTTATATTTTTCAATGTAATTTTTGTAATGCTCTGATGTAACAAAATCTTCTTGTTGTTTTGATTCTATTGTTATTTTCCCAAACCCAACTACATTATCATGTTCAAATTTCCATTTTAATTCTCCTGAAAAATTATAACAAAAAAGCTCACTTGGATTATTTAAGCATCTTTCTTTCCAAATTTGCTGAGTTTCAATTTTATTCCAATCTAAATCTTTTTCTAATGGACTAGTATTGAAACAAATAACATTTTTTAAAGTTTCAATTTTATCAATATTAGTTTCATAAGAAAAAACTATTAAGTGTCCTCCAAGTTTTATTTTGTTATGGTCTAAAAGCATTTGATTCATAGACTGTATTAATTTAAATAATCGGTTACATTACCCATCGGTTTAAACCAACTTTTAGGAATTGTTGGATTTTCTCTAATTTCAAATTGAATGGCACCTCCAGGTTGATGACCTTGACCTGGCCAATCTTGCGGCCTCGCTGTACTTTTTCTTACCTTAGCACCAATAGGTAATTTTACTATAGAAATTTCAGCTGG
Organism: Bacteroidota bacterium; assembly: GCA_046345275.1. GTDB lineage: Bacteria > Bacteroidota > Bacteroidia > B-17B0 > Aurantibacillaceae > UBA4416. The sequence continues at coordinate 5,150 of JBKDJY010000115.1, read as the reverse complement.
TTTAACAATATTGCCAGTATTGTCAAGGATTGGTAATGCTAATTTTTTAATCATATCATCTTGAGATGTGAAAGTCCTAAATTCTTCTATTGAAATTAGCCAAGGTCTATTAGGATTCCAAGAATTATGAACACGAACAAATAGCGCCTCGTGATTTAAAATAAAATCTTCAATAGGAAAAGCAAAATTATAAGGATTAACTAAAGTACTGCTTGCATTTATTTCTGCTAATACGCTCGATTGAGTAACTGTTGATTTTACCCCTTTTACTTCTGTTTTGAAAAGTTGTACATATAAACTTTTAGCTTCAGAAATAGACAAATTATCCCATTTGGATATTAGTGTAGCTAAATTCCCAACACCAGTGGCTACATTTCCTGTATTATCAATAAACTCGGCAAATTGGTTAGGGTCGGAGTTTATTTCATCACGTAGTTTTTTTAGTTTATTGTATTCGGTTGGTGCTAAATTATTGGCTAGGGATGTATTAGCTTCGTCAAACAACTGTTTATACTTTGAGCAATCTTGGTTAAAGTTTAATAATAAACCTTTACCTGCCACAGCCACATTAATGCACATGCTTATGGTTTGGTATTTGCTTATCAGCGAGTCGGCTTTTGCTTGCTGCCCGGCAGGAAATGAGGCTACAATTTGGTTTCTAAAATCCTGCATGTTAAATATCAAATCGGTAGTGGCAACACTTGCTTCCAATAAGGCAACACCTCTCAAGCCCCAACTAGTAGCTTTGTATAATTCTCCAACTCCTGTGGCCAATGCTAATACATCAATAGCGGTTGTAGCTGTTGTACCCAAATCGGCAAGGGTTTTCTTATGGTCGAGCCAATCTAAAAATATACCGGGCACCAAAATATGTTGTCCTTCCGGTACACCTAAAATTTTTGATGGATTTATAGGGCTTATTAAAACAGGGTCGTAAACCGTTACTTCATCTTGACCACTACTAGGAGTTTGGTTCCTTGTTTTATGGGTAATATAAATTTTGTTTGTGGTTGGGTAAACAGTAATGTAAGAGTTGTCATTAAAAAACGATTCGTCCCATAACATACCAATCACATTAGTGGCTGATGTTTTATTTTGGCTTAGGAGTTGAGTGTAGGCTTTACGCCAATAACTACATAGCGTCATCATATACTCAGTGTAATTATCCTTGCCTAAAAATCCAACCGTACTATTATCAACCTTTACTGTAATTTTCCACAAAAGTCCCTTACTTTTTAATTTATCTAAAAGAGCGGCTTCTTCGCCACTTTGTATGTTTTGTATAATATTATTTTTAGGGTTTATGGTCACATTAGTATTGTCGTAAAAGCCTAAAACTTCTATGTAATCGTATGCTACTCCCATTAAGTTTGTGTTTTCTGTTTTTGCGTAAACAGATTTGTTTAAATTAATGGTTACACTTTTTTTACATGCTGTTTTTATTTTGTTTAGCCATTCAAACACTATTTTGTTTTGATCAATACTCAAACTCGCATCCTCCTCTCCATCATTCCAATTAAAAGCAGTAGAAGGATTCTGCATCTCCATCCACTGCTCTTTGGTTAATTTTTCTCCGTTAGCATAATCCAATAAGTTATTGCTTGTTTCTTTATCTATTTTAGGGAATGTATGCTCTAATCCAAAAGCGCCATGCGCTAATTCGTGAGCTATTTCCTTAGCTGTTGCATTAGCAGTAACAAAACCCACTGCTCTACCCCTTACCATGTAACCTTTTAATTCGGCTATACTGAATTTTGGTATTACAAAAATGTAGTAGGCATCTTTATCGTAGTTTGGCGTGGCTTGTTTGTATGCGTCTCGCAAGGCACGCATTTCGGCGCTATACTTTGTTAATAAAGTTGCGTCAGCAGCTTGGAGACCATCATTTCCTAAATTAAAATTAAATGCGCTGGGAGTACTTACTGTCCAGGCAACATTGGCTTGTTTGTAAACACCATTTAACTGAGCGGCTGTAATGGAATTACTCGCACCGTTAACAGGCACAATCACTACCTTTTTTGTAATAGATTTTAAGCTTACAATATTTACTTTACCAACTTTTTTGTTGTTATAGTAGGCATATACACAATTAGCTGTTGCCGGAATATTACTTACTACATATTGGTTAGTACCTTGGTTTGTAGCATTAAGTACAGTGCCGTTTTGAGTTTTAAAACTTAATTTACTGGCATTAAAATTATTAATCTGTATGTTGGCTAATACAACATCCGTTTGCCCCTCGCCAATGCTTTTGTAGGGGATAAAATATTTTGCATTGCTAGAAGTAGTAAATACTTCGTAGTTGGGGATATACGCTGTATATTCTTTTTTATCAAAACCAAAGGCTTGGTTGGAGCTGGCTTCAAATGTTACAGTAAGGCTATCGCTTATTTGTAAATTATCAGTTGTATTTTTTAAATAATTGCTTGGCCCAGTAATGGTTGGAGGTCCGGGTATAACTTGAATGTTGTATTGGTTACCATCATCATCTCTTATCACAAATATATTGGCACCAGATGGAAAGCTATCACATAATTGTTGTGCACTATCTTGTAGTGTATAACAATATTGAGCATTATTTACAGTAAAACTAGTAATTGTACCATTAAGAAATTGGGGGTCGTTTTTAGCATTGGTAACATCCCATTCGCTAACCCTCGATGTATCTTTTTGTGAGATTACATTGAGAGTTAGAAATAAAAAAAATATATGTAAATATTTATTCAATCCATTTTATAAAAAAGACTTTTTATTTATAAGGATGCCAGTTGTCAACCTCAATCCATTCTCTACCTTCAATAACTCCTTTTAAATCTGTTGTAAAAATGGTATATATAAAGTCTAAAAACTGATCCAGTTTTTGATCAAATGTTCCTTCGTAATAATTCAATGATGTAAGTTGATTGGCATCTTTTATTTTTTTGTTTAATTCTATGTAATTAGTAAAAATAATCAATCCTCGATGATTAATATCTTTTAAGTTATTATATACATAAATACCGAAGCGATTTTTATTAAAAAGATTCGGTGATATAAAGTTACTTTCATCACTATAAATAAATTCAATCTCTCTATCGGTTTTAGTATTTATAAATGAAATACTGTTTTTTTTTTCTAAATGATTAACATAAATTTGATAACCAATATTTAATAAAAAAGATAATTTAGTTGTGATTTTTGATTTGTCTAGCATAGTTCTATTCATTAAAAAGATGTTCTAATTCCATATTATAAAAACCACTACTTGATTCTCCTATTGGAAAGCCACAATCATATATAGGATAGTTTTTATTATTTAAGTATTCTACAAATTTTAAATTTGCTTTGTACATTGGGGTATTTGGCAATTCGCTTAATGGGACATTTCCATTTTGTGAAAGATTTATTTTTAATTGTTCAAAATTATACTTAGTCCCATCAATCGGTATTTTCCCCCCATATACTTCATCTAAAAAACTCTGATCAAAAACTAAAACTTTGTTATTGCCAATTTCTTGTCTCAATTCTGTTGCTAATGCATTAACATTTGTCATTTTTCGTCCTATTACTGCAACCTTGCTAGTATTAGTACCAGTCCTTAATCTTACCCTAATATTATTTATTTTATATGGTGTCCACCAAACAGATTTAACATTGTTGCCTATATTTACCTCTTTAATAAAATTTGTTTTAGCAAATTTTGATGCGCTTACATCAAATAAACTAACAGATGTATGCGCTAATGAAAGCCAAAAAATTGGATCTTTTAAAGCCGCTTTCCATTGCAATTTTAAAGCTTCAAGATAATTTCCATCAAGATATTGAATTACATCAGGTCTTAATTTATAATCTGAACCAAAATTGTGAAGAAAAGCAGATGATTTACCCCACTCATCGGCGTAATTAATGAATTTTCCTATGTCTTTTGGTTCAATCGTCCAATCGTTCCGATAAGCTACTCCATTATCATTTGGAATATTTTGAGAATTAAACCATGTGGCACTTACTACCCATTTATAGTAAGCAGAATAATAAACTACTTTATTATCAAAATTTACAGATGGAGTAATTATGTAAATACCTGCATTAAGTTTTTTTGTCGCCAAGTCCTGTGCAGGAGCAATCCAATTTTTATATTCCGCATAGTCGGTAGGCTGGATCCCATGAGAAAAGTAACCTTGCTCTGAAGCACCTGCAATGCTATTACTATTGGAATCAAACAGATTACTATTACTTTGCCATCCACTCACACTATTCGGATGACTAGCTAAATATTGTTTTATGGCATTATTATCGCTACTACAAAACAAAGGAGTGTTTTTATTATTAGAAATTGTTGGTGTAAGTACACCATTGAAAGCATTAATAAACGCACTGTCTCCACTTTGCTGAACATCCTGACACATTTGTTGTAGGGAGTTTATTAAAGCCGTGGTATCTTTACTATTATTAAAATTGGTAAATACTTTATTTAATGAGTCCTGTATAACTTCCCAATCTTTTATCCAGTTTTTAATACCTTTAGTAACAGCAAAAAAATCGCCAGTAAGCACGGTTTGGTTGTCATCCACAAATACATTATTAAAAGTAACGTTAATAAGGCTTCCAAATAGGGGCACAAACACCTTGCCTGTGCCGCTAAAATAGCCAGCACCGCCTTGCACGCTGGTTACCAATACTTCAAACAAGCCTGTTTTAAAACGCATGCCTTGTGTGGCAAAAGCCAATGGCACGATGTTTTGCCCTGGTTGAGGCACAAGTTGATCACCACAGGAAATAACTGGTTTTACAGGCGTCCTAAAAGTAGTAATGTTGCTCCAATCAGATGTGAAGCCGTCGTTGGCAGTGCCTTGTACTTTGGCTTCGTAGATGTTATTTGGTTCAAGGTCATTTATTTTAAGCTCGGGCGTGCTGCTATTGGCTGTAAACCAAGTGGGCGTTGCCCCATTTACTTTACGGTATTGGATGGTGTATTGTGTAAATAAGCTAAGGCCATTCCACCACACTTTACCTTGCCTATAGCTAAGGCCTTGTGAGTTGGCTATTAATTCCAATTTTAATCCATCGTATTTACTCCCATAAACAAAGGTGCATATTTGGCTGTAACCTTGGTTTTTAAATACATCGCGGTTACTTTTATCATGGGCCCTTACGCGCCAAATGTATTGCAT
>JBKDJY010000114.1:0-5398 GCA_046345275.1 Bacteroidota bacterium | reverse complement strand
TTTAACTTCATTCGTAAAATGGCACTTAATATTATTCGACAAAAAAATGACAAAAAAAGCTTAAGAAGACGAAGAAAAGAAGCGGCAAGGTCAACGAATTACTTGGCCGATTTATTAACTTTCTGATGCGGTTGCCCTGTTGTTTAGCGCAAGCGATTTTATTTTGTCTTCTAGTTTTTTACCTTCAGATCCTGTTTCCTTAAAGCCAGACGTTATTACAACTAATGCTTTTACTTTTTTAATGACACATTGATTAATCACTTCTTCAACAGCATTTTTTTGAATGCATAAAATTGCCAAATCAATATCATCAATAATGTCGTTTACCGAACCATAAGTTTTTACACTCATGATATTTGAACACCTCGGATTAACAGGATAAACAACGCCATTAAATTCTGACTTCAAAATATTTGAAAAAATTGCATAACCAATACTTCCCTTTTTATCTGAAGCGAAAATAACAGCGACCGAACTAGGTTGGAAAATGTATTTTAAATTTTTCATACGCGTAAATAATTTTTTTTATTTGTCAGTTGGAATACCCAGTTTAGTCATTTGTGTTGGTGCTTGAGGCAAACATGGGCATTTCATATCTATTACAATTGGTTTTTTGTATCATCAAAATGTATAACCATTATTGGAATGATTGTGCTTAAAGCCATATTTTCAGTTATACTTTTATGTAATAAATTTTGCCAAAAATTGCGATGCTTACTTGCAAAAACCATCAGGTCGATTTGTTTTTCATCACTATATTTTTGTAATTGTTCAATGGTATCATTTCCGTAAATGGTATGTTTTTGGAAAGAATAATTTTTATCATTAACGATTAGTTCACTCCAATCAATTTCTTTTTGCTTGTTTTCTAATGGCGGATCAAAATTTTTCACATTTACAAAATCAATATCAGCATCAAAATTCTTAGCAAAGTCAGTCATTTCATTTATAAAATTTGTGGTTAGTGAATCGTAATTACTAGCAAACATAATGCGTTTAATTGGTTGCCATGAGACATCTCTTGGCACAAGTATTACTGGGCAATGAGCTTTATTAGAAACTTTAATAGATGTTGAACCAAATATTTTAGTTAGAATGTCAGATAGGCCAGTTGTTCCCATCACAATTAAATCAGTTTCTCCATTTTTTGATAATTGAGTTAAAACTTCAACAACATCCCCTTTAAAAATTTTTATCCTTACTTTCTCAACAGTAGTTTTGTTACGAATGGCTACATCCTCTTCTGCCATTAGATTTTTAATGTCTTTGACTAATTCCTCATCATCTTCAATGGTAAATGGAACAATCATGACATCAGAAACAATGACAAGATTATCCTTTACATGGACAATTGTTAATGATGCATTGAGTTCGCTAGCCAAAGTCTTAGCATATCTATAGGCTTTTCTAGAAGTAACAGAAAAATCTGTTGAAACAATAATATTTTTTATTTTTTTCATATTTCTAATTATTTATTTTTTATAACCATCATTTAATTAAGCAATATACTAACATTTTTCCTTTACATATCTTCCAGGAGCTGGTTCTATTTCTTTAAATATATTATTTCCTGCCTTACTAGGAGCTGCAATTTCTTTCCCCGATCGTTTTTTTAATCTTTCCATCCAAGGCGTCCACCAGCTGCCTTCAAAATGTTTTGATGTTTTCTTCCATTCTTTAAAACCTTTACCTAACGTCCCATCTAGCCAATAGCCATATTTATTTTTTGATGGAGGATTGATTGCTCCCATTACATGACCTGAACCGCCTAATATAAATTCAACTGAGCCTGATACCAATTCCGTTGTTGTAAATGCGGTAATTGCTGGAGAAATACTATCTTCTTTAAAGCCTATAACAATAACAGGAATATCAATTTTACCAATATCAATGGGGGTATTACTTATCGTTAAAGCATTTTTACGACTGAGTTTGTTTTCTAATATCATATATCTCATATAATATACATACATGGCAGTTGGTAAATTTGTGTTATCATTTGTCCAATACATCATATCAAATGCACTAGGTTTAATACCTTTGAGATAATTGCTTATAACATAGTTCCAAATTAAATCATTTGGTCTGATTAAATTAAAAGCAGTTTCCATATCAGCTCCATTTAAAATGCCATCATGCATTAACTCACCACGCTCTAATTTTGAAATGAGCGCTTTATCTATGATGTCACCCATTGGTCCAATGTTGGTAAAGTCAACCATGCTTGCCAAAAAAGTCGTAGAATGAATTGGATTTTCTATTTGATTTTTAGAAAGAATAGCGCCAGCAATGCTTAATAATGTTCCGCCTAGGCAATAACCTAAGGTGTTTATTTTTTTTGAACCTGCAATTTTATAAACAGTATCAATGGCTTTCAATGCTCCTTTATTTACGTAATCACCAAATGTTAATTTTCCCATTTGGGGTTTAGGGTTACGCCATGAAATCATAAAGACTGTGATACCTTGTTCAAATAAAAATTTTACAAATGAATTTTTTGGTTGAAGATCTAACACATAATATTTATTTATCCAAGGTGGAATGATGAGCAATGATGTTTCAAAAACTTTTTTGGTTGTTGGCGTATATTGAATTAATTGTATCAAATCATTTTCATAAACAATTGTTCCAGGCGTAATTGCCAAATTTTTTCCTAACTCAAAAGCAGATTCATCTGTTTGTGTTATTTTTCCTTTTTTTAAATCTTCTACTAAATAATTAAATCCATCCCAAATACTTTTTCCTTTTGTTTCTATGGCTAATTTTAAAACTTCGGGGTTAGTGAAAAAATAATTGGAAGGAGAAAATAAAGACATATATTGTTCCGAATAAAAATCTAATTTTTTTCTTATTCTATCATCTACTTCTACTTCATCAATAATTTGTAATGATAATTTTTCTAACAGTAAATGATTTTCTTTTAAAAAATAATAATAAGGATGTTTTGTCCAATCTTCATTTATAAATCTTTTATCTCCTTTTATTAATATTTCATTTTGCGAATTTTTTTTTGGTTTTTCTTCCATAAAAATTTTATTCCAAATGTTTATTTAATTGCTAAAAATCTACATAATGACTATTTTTGTGCTGTAATAATCTCAAAAGCGATGCAAATAGCTAAAAACATAAAAAAGCTCCGTGAGGAAAAGGGCTTAATGCAAAAGGAAGTAGCTAACGCTGTTGGCGTTCATCCTTCTAACTATTCTAAAATGGAAAAGGGCGAAAGGGAGTTTTCTATTGATGTGATTGATAAACTGGCTAAATTATTTGGGCTTTCTATTGATGAGCTTGTGCATATGAATGGTAAAATGCCTAAAGCCGTTACCGTTGAAGATAAAACAACCAATGAAAAAGTGCAATTGATTTCTCAATTAGAAGCAGAAGACAAACACGCTGTATTTCGTATTATTGATGGGATGCTCACTAAAAGTAAATTTCAAACTTTCTTTGAACAGAATATTCAACCTGCTAAATAAATAAAGCTATGCTTACAGTACATCCGCAATACATTAAAGACACTAACGGCAATAGATCGTTGGTTATACTTCCTGCCAAAGAGTTTGATACCCTTATGGAAGAATTGGAAGAATTGGAAGACATTAAACTTTATGATGAAGCTAAAAAAAATGATACTGGCGAACGTATCCCAATGGATGAAGCCTTTAAAATGATTGAAGCTAAACGTAAAAAAAATAAGTAATGCCGTATTCTTTAAATTTTAGTAAAATAGCTTTTAAGGAATTAGCCAAAATTAATGAGCCGTATTATTCTAATATTAAACAGGCTATCGCCAATCTTACTGAGAACCCACGCCCACAAGGCTACAAAAAACTAAAGGGAAGAGATGGTTACAGAATCAGAGTGAGCAACTACCGTGTGATCTACAATATTTTTGACAATCAACTTATCGTGGATATCATTACACTCGGTCATAGAAAAGATATTTATGAGTAAAGAAAAACTCACTAAAGCCGATGCAGGATAAACCAAAAAAGCTGAAAATCCTACACTTGGTATACCCATTGGCAAAGACTGTTATAAATTACGCATTGCCATTGCTTCTAAAGGTAAAGGTAAAAGTGGTGGTGCTAGAATTATTACCTACGTTCGCATCGTTAAAAAAACGGTCTTTTTAATGGACATTTACGATAAATCCGAACAAGCTAATATTACAGACAAAGAACTACTAATGCTTATCGATATTCTACAACAAAAATAAAGCCCGCAATTGCGGGCTTTGTTGCTATTTTACAGTAAAAAATAATTTACTTTTTACTGTATCTACATTAATTTCAATAATGGTATTTGCTGTATCAGCAGGGGGGCATATGCTGCTCAGCAGATGATTTGTTGTGAGCGTTAAAAACGCACTTCTAAAACATCCTCGTTACAAACGAGGACGAGAGGGGGGGTTGCAATTTTAAACTTATCTCCGCTCATCAAAACAAATATAATGATTTGTTGTGTGCGTTAAAAACGCACTTCTAAAACATCCTCGTTACAAACGAGGACGAGAGGGGGGGGGGTAACTAAAAATAAATACCAATATATCCATTTATACCAAAGTCTTCATCATAATATTTAGCATTTATTATTCTTTCAAAAATACTTAAACCTAAAATAAGATTTTTTGCTTTTTTTGGGCAAAGAAAGACATGTTGTTCTAAATGTGCGCCAAGAATTGTTCTATCTATTTTATTTTCTGAATATTTATAAGAGATTGCATAACCCATAAGATTATAGGAAGCTGGAGTTGAAATTAGTTCAGTAATAGACTCTCTTCCATAAAGAAATGAAAATTCAGGTTGAAAAAATAAGTACTCATTTAATTTATAACGAATATTAATGCCACCAACTCCAAAAATCATATCATTACTTATATTTTCTGGTATAAAAAGATTATCTGTAAACCAAATTTTTTCTGTTTCTAAATTAAATCCTAATCCTATTTTATGGTATTTTTTCATTGCAAAATCAAATACATATTTTAAACCAATAGCTTTTGAGTTTGATGCTAAATGACCATTTAAAGCTATAAAACTTGTATTATTTTTACCAGAATCACTTTGTATATTTAATGGTTTTGAAAAACATACTATTGTATGATTTTGTAATAAGAAAAATAATAAATTGTATTTTATATACTTCATAGATTTACTTTTTTGCATCAAATACCTTTTTGTAAATGGTTGTTTTAATGTTTATTTGTTTCATAAATTTAAAATAATATTACAAAATCTAAATTTATTATTTCAAGTCAATAGCGTCCTAAATAATTTTTAGCGCGAATAAACTTATTGATTTTACTAGCATTTCCTGCATAGAATGTCATTTTTTCAAAATAGAACCCCCTGTATAAGTACTGGAGGTGGTTTAGATGGTTTTTCGAAGGGATAAT
>JBKDJY010000113.1:0-2895 GCA_046345275.1 Bacteroidota bacterium | reverse complement strand
TTTATTTATAACGATATCCGTTATCGTTTTTATAATTATAGCTTTAAGAAGTTACTATGTGCCGCTAAATCATTATGAAGCGGCTACTTTTTTCTTTTTTATTCAGTCGGGCAATTACCTCCCTTTTCATTCAGCTGCCGATGCTAACAATCATGTATTAAATAGTTTTTTAGGAAATTTATGTTTTCATGTATTTGGGTCTTCACCTTTTTCTTTACGTATTCCCAATTTAATTGGGCTGTTGGTTTTAATATTAGCTACGTATAAAATTTCAAAACGCCTAAACCTACTAGGTTCTAAACTTATTTTAACAGCAGCTTTTCTTCTTTCATTTCATTGGCTATCTTTTTTTTCGGCTTGCCGTGGCTATGGGTTATCATTAGCTCTTTTATTATTGAGTGTCGCTTTTATGTTGGATTATATCATGAATTCTAAAAGTAAAATCAATTTATTGTTAACGATCCTATTGTTTCAATTAGCAATCAGTTCTAATTTGATTTTAGTAATTGTTGTATTACTATTAACGGCAATTATTTTATTTATTCAATTAACAACTAAATCTTTATTTAAACCTTTCGTTATTATTTTGTGGTTACTCCATTTTGGCGCAATTTATTATTGGCTAACTTTTTCGTTTTATTTACAAGATAAAGGTGCGCTTTATTATGGAGAAGGTGATAGTTATTGGTTGGTAACCTTTGTTTCATTAATTCAATTATTAGTTGGCACTTATTCGGTTTTGATAAAATGGATAATTGTGCTTTTTGTTCTACTAACCATTGGATTATTTTTTTACATTAATAAAAAAGACGTTTTTAAATTTAGAAGTCTATTAATTAACCCAAATTTTTCTATTTTATTTTTTGTGATTTTTTGGGCTTTGGTGGCTGGTTTTTATTTAATGCATATCCTATTTGGGGTTAATTTTCCAGAAGATAGAACAGGTTTATTTTTTTATGTATTTTTTATTTTAGGATTTTGTTTTACAATAGACAGATATTCAATAAATTTTAATAAAATTTCAGGATTTAGTTTAATGGCATTGATGGTTATACATTTTGCCATGAATCTTAATTTCAGAAAACATTCATTAAATGTATACGAAACGATACCCGAACGTTTTTATAAAACTTTATTAAACGAACAACTTAAATCATCAGAAAAAATAACCATCGGAGGACATAGAGTTAGAGAGCTGTTTTATGGTTTTTTAAATTACCGCCATGGTGGAATTTTAAATTCAGCTGATCCAACAGAATTAATGCAGATGAATTGTGATTACTATATAGCTACTAAACCTGAAGAAAAATATTTTAAAAACTACTATGATATTATTGATTCGGAACCAGATTGGGGATTTTTATTATTAAAGCGCAAAGAAAAAATTACCAGAACAGCAGTCATTGAATATAATAATATTGAAATTAAAAACAATGAAAGTGAATTTATAGATATTTATGGTGCTTCGGATACAACCATTGTAAACACGAATCCATTATTAGCCGAAATTGATTTTGATGTCGAAAAAATACCAATTCCTGTAAATGCTTGGTTCGTCTTACAAGTCAACGATTCTTTAGATCAAACTGTTTATTTTAAACGTTATCCTCTTCAATGGTCGGGTTATAATTTAAATGGACGAAAAAATGTGAAGTGTACTGTTATAACTGGAAATTTACCAATTAAATCAAAGAAAATTGCCTGCTTTTTTTGGAATATTGAAAAACTACCAATGAGTATGAAGGTAAATTCGCTAAAAATAGTTCAATTAAAAGGAAAAGGAGTTGATTATGAAGCGCCAGATATTAAATAGAGAATTATTATATTAGTGTTTAAGAGATAATTTTTTATTTTTTATAATTTTATTAAACCATATTTTACAATACAATATATGGCCCGAATGCCATCTTTCCATCCTATTTTTTTGCCTTCTTCATAGGTTCTTCCATAATAAGAAATGCCAACCTCATAAATTCTAATTTTTTTTACTCTTGCGATTTTAATAGTTATTTCTGGCTCAAATCCAAAACGGTTTTCTTTTAAATCAATTGATTGTATTAGCTTCGTATTAAATAATTTATAGCAAGTTTCCATATCTGTCAAGTTAAGGTTAGTGCAAATATTTGTAAGTGCTGTGAGCAATTTATTACCTATTGTATGCCAAAAGAAAAGTATCCTATGGGGATTACTACCCATAAATCTCGAACCATATACTACATCCGCAAAGCCATTTACCGCAGGTTTTAACAGGTCGTTATATTCTTGAGGGTCATACTCCAAGTCTGCGTCCTGAATAATTAGGTATTCTCCAGTTGCTTTATTAATTCCAGTATGCAATGCTGCACCTTTACCTTTATTGTATTCGTGTTTGAAATAATAAATTTCTATAGATGGATTTTCTGCAATATAATTTTCTATTGCTTTTTCTGTATCATCGGTTGAACAATCGTTTACAATAATTACTTCTTTCGTAATATCGTTTATTAAGTTTACACCTTTTATCTTATCAAGTATGAAGTGAATGGTTTTTTCTTCATTGAATGCAGGGATGATAATTGATAGTTTAGATATGTTCATCTCTGTCTGTTTTTCTTACTGCCAATCGAGTCTCGCGAAGGAATTTTAGCCTCACTTTCTAACTTTGTCGTGCTTGGAAATCTTGCTTTACAAGGTTCTTTTTGTTTAATCACAAATGTATTAATACAATATGGATATATCAATTTCCAGTCTGTAAATAAACTTGGTTGTTCTTTTTTAGCTCCTATGAATAAAATCAACCGAGAAAGAAAATCATTTTCCTTCAAACAGGCATAGAAAATATCTATGCTCTGTTATCGGGACAATTTTTGGTCGAACACAAATGTAAATAAAAACATTAAAATTTCAAACTCCTAT
>JBKDJY010000112.1:0-4546 GCA_046345275.1 Bacteroidota bacterium | reverse complement strand
GTCATATAAATCAACATTCGTCAATGAAATCAATATTTTTACTAACACATCCAACTTAATAAAGTGTTCAAAAGTATTGATTCTATTGATGTTTTTGAGTTTTCTTGCTGATACTATATAATCGGATATTCAAATTTGATTTTGTATATTTAGAACCTTTCCTAATTATGGGAGGGTTACGCATGTTTTTTTTAGCAAATATAGTTTATCTCCAGATATTAGGTGTGATACAAAACAATGTTAAATTTGACATAAGAGAAAGTGTTTGGGTTACACAACTCAAAGATAATTTGAGATACTTAAAATCCTTCCTCTTATTTTTATTAATTTAGGACGCTATTGTCCGTATGACATTAAAAAACAATCTGTAAATGAAAATAAATACACAAAACATAAAATTTACACATTTAATGGTTGTGATGCTTTTTTGCTCAGCATGGTCATTTTCCCAAACTAAAAAAATTGATAGCTTAAAAGTTCTCTTAAAACAAGCAACGCAAGATACTTCTAAGATTAACATTCTGAATATTATTGCAAGTGAGTATATAAACAACTACGGAGACTCAAGTAATTATTATGCTCAACTTGCACTAAAAAAATCCATACTTGCTAGTTATCCGTTTGGCATAGCAAATGCTTATTTAATTATTGGGCAATATAATTTAACCTATTTAAATAATAATAAAATTGCATTGCTATACTCTATCAAAGCTCAACAAATTTTTGATGCTATTCTCCTTTTAAAAACTTACACTAACAAAACTACTATCAAAAAACAATTAAGCGCGAACTATAAATTTATTGGAGGCGTTCACTATCAAATGAATGACATTTCAAAATCATTAAAAGCACAATATAAAGCATTAGATATTGCTACTGAAATAAATGATGAATTATCCCAAGCGAAAGCTCTTACTAATATTGGTGTTTGTTATTCGTTTATTGGAAATTATTCCAAGGCCTTGGAAGCAAGTTTAAAAGCATTAAAAATAAAAAAAGCAATAGGTGTAGAAAACAGTTTGATTGCATCTTCAAAAACTAATATTGGAACGATTTTTTCTAATTTAAAAGATTACAAAAAAGCTTTAGTCTATTTTTTAGAAGCCATCAAATTATTAGAACATGATAGCAGCAGTAATAAAAAAACTTTAGCCACTTTATATGTGAATGTTGGTACCCAATATGCTTTAATGAAAAATTATTCCAAGGCTCATGAATACTTTTTAAAATCCTTGGATGTACACAAAATATTTAAAATTAAAGGAAATATAGCTTCACTTTATTTGAATATAGGAGCATTGTATAATAGACAGCAACTATACAATAAATCTTTAAGTTATTATTTTGAATCAATAAATAATAATGGAAATAAACAGGAACTTGTTTTTTCATATCAAGGACTAGCAAGTTGTTTTGGTAAAATAGGCAAACTTAATAACGCATTAGAATACGCCAAAAAAGCGCTAATTTTGTCCGAAAAAAATGACTTATTAGAAGGTATTAAAATTTCAGAAGAAACGCTAAGTTCTATTTATGAAAAATTAAATTCTCCTCAAAAAGCTTTGGAACATTACAAAGCCTATACACAAGCTAAAGATAGCTTCTTGAATGAAGAAAACATTAAAAAGATCACACGCCTTGAAATAACAGATGAATACGACCGTAAACAACTCTTAGAAAAGGCAAAACAAGATAAAGCTGCTGCCATTGCCCTTGAAGAAATAAAGAAACAAAAAATTATCAGAAACAGTTTGGCGGCCATGTTTGTTTTGATTTTAATCATTGGAGTTATATTAACCATCAGCTTTCGAAACAAAACACAAGCACAACAACTCCTCATCGATAAAAATAACGAAATACATCAGCACCAAATAAAAGACCTGCTCAAAAAGCAACAAATCAAATCAATTCAAAACATCATTAAAGGGCAAGAAATGGAGCGACAGCGAGTAGCTGCCGAACTGCATGATGGTGTGGGCGGCGCACTGGCTGGTATTAAAATGAAGTTAGCACACATGGCTACAAAAGTATTTGAAGGAAAAGCTGAACTTGAAAATATTTCAGAAAACATTGGGAATCTATACCAAGAAGTGCGTACCATTTCTCACCACCTTACGCCGCCACAATTTACAAATTCTGCTTTTACACAAGTGGTTTCTGATTTGGTAAAAGAATTAAAAGCAAGCACATCCATCTCTATTCATTTGGATTTTTTGGAAGAAGAAAAAATCAATCAAATTTCAGAAGATTTGCAAGTGGCCGTATACCGCATGATACAAGAGCTTTTGAAGAACAGCATGAATTATGCACAATGCACCAACATTGAGGTAATTATAAATAAATACAACAATGAATTAAACGTAATAGTGGAAGATAACGGAATAGGTTTTGATACCTCAAAAAAAGTAACTGGTATTGGCTTAAGAAACATTCAATCGCGGATAAAAGCATTTGGTGGAAAATTTGTTATTGACTCAAAGATAGGCCGAGGTAGCGCCTTTCACATCACCATTCCTTGTTAAGTATTAGAATTGATAGATAAAATTAACATAGCCATTGTCGACGATCATCCTTTGTTCATTGAAGGTATTGTTTCTATATTAAAAGAAGATAAACAAATTAACATAGTGGGGATTGCTTTAAGCGGAGCAAGCCTATTGGAGTTATTGCAGCACAATGAGGTCAATGTTTTGTTAAGCGACATCAGTATGCCTGGAATGAATGGATTGGATTTATGCAAACAAATTAAAAAACTTTACCCAAATATTGGCATATTAATGTTGACAATGCATGAAGAACCCCGCATTATTAGTAATCTCTTAAAAGCTGGAGCAAATGGCTATTTATTTAAAAATTCTCCTAAGGAATTAATCATTAACGCTATTAAAACAATAGCCGGTGGATCAATTTTTGTAAGTGATGACGTTAAAGAAAAAATTGTATTTAATATTGCCAATCAACCAAAACAAGAGCCATTTGTGCCAAAACTTTCTGAAAGAGAAAAGCAGGTGCTATTGCTAGTCTCTCAGCAATTGACAACGCAGCAAATTGCAGATACATTAATTATTAGTCATCACACAGTTTTGAGTCATCGAAAAAATTTGCTACAGAAGTTTGATGTTCAAAATACCGCAGGCTTAATTACCAAAGCCATTGAAGCTGGCTTATTGTAAGCTTTTAGCTCCTTAAATTTTTGGAGTTCTCCCCTATTTAGATGAAAATAAAAATACCCCTATTTATGGGGATGATTTAGTTATAACCTGTATTTAACTTTGCTTAAAATAATTAAGTATAAATTTTAAATAATAATAGATATGAAAAAAACAAGACTTTTTATTCTGATACTGGCAGCTTCTTCATTTTCAATTAATACACAAATTAGTCTTCAATGGGTAAAACAATTGCAGGCTGGTAAACATAGTTTAGATATAACACATCAAGCAACTGGTGTTTATTTTGTAAGAGTAAAAACAGAAAATACACAGCAGCAAGTAAAAATTATAAAAGAGTAATAAATTTTCATTCCTTCATTTCAAAATGAAATGAAGGAATGATTTTTAAAAATTAATAAACCCAAACAATATGAAAAATCCTTTCAAGCAACGCAGCATAAGCCGCATAACCTTCATCACTCTTATTTTCTTAATAACTGTGTTGAGTTCATTTGTAATAAAGAGTGATGTAAAAAAAGAAGGTGGCAAAACAACCATTCCATTTTGGAAAAATGCTAATGCGCCCGATTATGCAACGGCTTCTTTAAACTCCAAACCTGTAAACAAAGAACCTGATAAAGAACGGGCAAAAGAATTGATGGCCAATGCCAAACAAAACGTTAGTTTTTTAGAAAACAAAGGGCAAATGATGGATACCGAAGGCAAGCCCGTACCCTTTGTATTATTTAAAGCCGAAGCACCGGGCATGAATGTGTATATAACCGAAAAAGGTTTAACCTATGTATTTGTAAAAATAGAAGAAGATGAAAATGAAGAAGAAAGAGAACGCGAACACGAAAAAGAAAAAAAGAAAGACAAAGATAAAGACAAGCACCAAAACTTAATGATGCCCGGCAAGCATGAAGAAAAGATGAAAGCCGAAATGGCTTGGATACATGTAAACTTAAAAGGCGCTACAATTAAACGAGAAAACATAATTAAAGAAGAACAAAGCGCAGAGCACTTTAATTATTTTTATGGGCATTGCCCCGATGGTATTTACGATGTTTATCAATACAAAAAACTAACCATAAAAAATGTGTACCCCAATATTGATTGGGTTTTTTACAACAGCCAAAAGGGTGGCATGAAATACGATTTTATTGTACACCCCGGCGCCAACCCAAACGACATTAAACTCATTTACGAAAGCGAAAAACCACTAGACCTTGATAAAAACGGCAACCTACAACTAAAAACAAAACTAGGGACTTTAACCGAAAACGCCCCATACAGCTACATAAAAGAAACCACTACCGAAGTTAAAAGCAGTTTTAAAACCACAAATCTAAATAAACATGAAGTAGAGGTTGCTTTTAATATTAACCAAAATA
>JBKDJY010000111.1:0-7310 GCA_046345275.1 Bacteroidota bacterium | reverse complement strand
GACATCGTTCGTTCAATAATTTTATCACAAATTTACTTGCTGCAATCGCCACTTATTTTTTCTTTCCTAAAAAACCAACCATTAGGTTTAACAATGATAGCAGAAAAGAATTGGGACTTATTTATTAATCGAACTCAGGTTATTATCTTAAAATAATTACTAGCAGACAGTTTTTTCCGAAATTCACAACGCCTACTCAATCCAAAAAAAATGATAGTTTATTCTGAAAAGAACAGTAAAACTTAGGCTTCTACTTCTGTCACGATGCTTGGAAAAATTCGGACGTTATTATTTTCTTCTCTTCGGAATTGATAGGTGTATTTATAATGTGCTTCCAAACCGGATTTATTTGGCAAACCATTAATCATCATGATGTTTCTATTTTTTGCAAAACGCAATAATTCTCTTAAATAATGTGCAGAGATTTGTCCAACTTCATCAATAATACAATGTACTCTAAATTCTGAGCTGCTGCGATGAGAAGATTCTTTTATAAAGACATGTAATAAAGTAATGTATATAATTGCTTTTACCAATACGTCGGTTCCAGTACTTCCAATGCTATCAATTTTATGAGTCCAACCTGTTTCATTCAAGCCTTCTTTGATATTAAATTTCAATTCAAATAAATCTTGCAAACGAATTTCTTCTTGTTCTTGTTCTTTGATAGCGGTTCTTAATTGATCTAATAGCTTTACAGCACGGTTGCTAATTTCTCTGTTTTTGTGTGTTGCAAAATCGGTATTAAACAAGCCTTCGTTATACACTAATCCATTTTCTTCTCTAAATTCTTGAATGCGTTTCAATAATTTATAAACTTTATTGTCAGATTCTTCTAAACGAATTTTGATAAATTCTATCAGTTTCGATTCTTCAAATTCTGCTTTTTTAAAATCTTCAGCAATTAACGTAATGATGTGTTGTATTTTATCTTTTTGTCCACTTAACTCTTTTACTTTCGAGGCAATACTTTCGGTAACAAGTCCTATTTGAGTTGCAGTTTCAGCAATTGACAATTCTATTTTGGCTTCATTTATAAATGATCTTAAATTTTGAGCAAAGCGTTCGTATTCGCCTTGCGTGGCATCATTTCTAATGATAAAGTTAAAATGGTTATCAATTCTAAATTTACCTGCAAACTCATTTACATAGCGTTGAAATGATGTATATTCCTCATTAAAGTGCGAATCATTTTTTAATAATTGCGTACATAAATCCATTACGCTATAATTGGTTTTTTTTGGCTCAGCTCTATCAATGATATCGGCGTATTTATTAAATACTGGGGTTTCTCGGAAATTTTTGGTAAAATAATTAATACCATTGTTAAACTCAATTAATTCTTCCTCGTAAGCACGTTTTTGTTTATTCAATTCCATTCGTCTCACATTGAATTTTACGGATATTTCTTCTAATTGGCTTGTCAAGTCATTTGCAGTTTTCACATACTCTTCTTTCTTTTGAATGAAATCAGGCAGTTTGTCAAAAATTTCTCTTTTATCTTTTAAGTAATCGCTTACAATTTGAGCGTATTGCTCAATTTCTTTCAAAGCTTCTTGTAGTTCTTTTATTTTAGCATCAATTTTTTTAATTTCTTTGCTGTCAACGCCTTTATCTTTAAAGTTTGTTTCTTTTTCTTTAGTTAATTCATCTTCCTTTTCTTCATATTCTTTTACTTGATTTTTCTTTTCAACTTCCAATTCGGTAATTTCACTTTCTTGTCTCAATTTCAAATCTGCTAAACGCTCATCATTAAAGGCTTTTAATTTTTCTAATTGGGTATTGAAGTCATTTAATAAATTATTTTTCTTTTTGTTTAAGATTGCTAATTCTTCTTCAAGGAGATTAATTTTTTGTTTATTTCCAGTTAAAGATTCTTCTACTTCTTTACTAGCGCGCTGTTTCCAATCTTCTAATTCAAGTATTAATTTTTTTTCGCGTTTATCAGCTAACTCCAAAGAATAGCTTAACACTTTCAAATCTTCTTTCAATTCTCCTAACTGTTTTCCGAATTTATCTGCGGCCAACATTTTTTCTTCATTGTTAATGATTTGAAATTGATTTAAAGATTCTTCTAAGTCTCTTATGGATGCTAAGCGCTCGTTTTTCTCAAACTGATATTCTTCAATCGTTTTTGCAACAATTTTCACATCATCTAATTTTAAGGAAATACCAAAAATAGATAAGCCATTATCATCAACTTTTGTAGGATTTAAGTCCGTGCGAAATAATAAATCTTCATGAATAACTTTCCCAATATTTTGATGCCAATTTTTTACATTTTTTTCTAAGTATCCGTATAAAGCATTATTCTGAACATTGAGCTTTTCCTCAATGGTTTTAATTTCAGTTTTAATTTTAATGATTTCGTTATTTGTTTTTTGAATTTGGCTTGATAGAGATGTTTTTAAATTTAACTCCAATGCTTCCCATTCTTTTTGATTGGTTTGAACCAAATTGGTTTTAATCGCTAATTCACTTTTATTTTTATAGTTTATTGCACGCAGCTCTGCTAATTCTGTTTCATGCGCTTTGATTTCAGTGTCATAAAAGCGCGTGTTGCGAATCACTTTTTCTTCTGCTTTTAAATCATTAAACTCAATTTGTTTATCTGTAATATCTTTATTGATTTCTTCTAGTGCCTCTTCTCGTTTTTGTTTTAATTCAATTTCTCTTTTATTATATTCGTTTTTTTGTAATAATTGTTGTTCGTTATAGTGGTTAAATATTTCGCTTGTTTTAGAATTGATTTTATTAATGTAGGCCGTTTTGTCATTTCTTAATTGCTCAATCAATGAAGAATATTTCATCTCAATACTTTGCACATTGCTTGTTAAAGATTCATATTCGCGTCGGGCGATGTTGTATTCCACTTGTAATTTATCTCGCTCAATATTTTTCGTAACAGCTTCGTCAATATTTTTTTCTTGGTAATCTTTTAGTTTTTTATTCGCCTCACGAATTGTTCTATCATAATACCCAATTTCTTCACGCACATCTTTTTGTTTTTCTTCTAGCGCAATTTTTTGATCTTCATGTTTTTCTGTTAGGGCTTCTAATTCTTCTTGCTTAGCCTGAGCTGATTTTATTACAGCTTCGTTTTGAGTTTCGGCATATCGCAAGCTACTTCCTAATTTATCAGCCAATTCCATTTGGCTGCCTTTAAGCATATGCACTTGATCATATTTTTTATCAATGAATTCAATGAGTTGCTGCGTTTCTTTTTTCAAATACGTTTCAATGTCAGAATACTTTTCATTAAACTGACGTAATTGCCTATCTACTTGCTCTAATTTAATACTGCTATTTTCTGTTGAAAGTGAATTGGCAATAAAGTCTTTGATAAATCGGCTATCAATGCTGCTTTTTGAACTTAAGAAAACATTGGTAATTGATTTTGGAATGTTTTGATATTTTTCATTTCCTTTTAATAAATAAAATTTATTTAAAGTTTTATCAGTTTCTGTTCCAAATAAAATATTACGGTAACGTTCAAAAGTATCAATTTGTCCTGAATAGAATATGCCACGTCTGTCTAGTCCTGCAAGAACTTCTTTTATTTTGATGGCTTCATCATTTTCGTTAAAGAAAAAATCAGGGTTATACTCAGCGTCTACGAATCTAAATACCAATTTATTGTGGCGATAAACAATGACAAAGAAAGGTTTGTCTTCGGTGCTTATTTCATAAATCAAGTATGAATTCTCAAATTTAAAATAGTGTTCTTCAAATGGTTTTTGTGAAGGCGAAATTCCTAATCCTCTTGTATTTGCGCTATAAAAAAATAAAATTGCGCGTTGCAAAGATGTTTTACCAAAATTATTAGTTCCTACAAAACACGTATTACCGCTCAATTCTATGTCAGTATATTTAACATTTGCAATATTGATTTGAACAATTCTATTTAATATTCTGCAGTTATCCATTTTATTTTTTTCTATTTGTGGTACTTGAACTTTGATATCTTTTATTTAAATGATATTTAAAAAACACAAAGTTTATATTTATTAATAATCGTAAGTTGTTTCTCCTATCGGTTTTTGAACTTTGGCTTTTGGGTCTTTCGCAGGAGTCTTGGTTTGAATAACAATGGGATACAAACCGATTGATTTTCTTTTTTGATTTGCAACATTCAATTCTTTACCAATTGTTTTTTCATAACCAGTTATGGGTTCATAAAAAATAGGCGCTAACCCGTTTATTAAATTCCGCCTATCAATAATTGATGCATAAAACTCGGGGGAAATATATCCATTCTTTAGCGCATTAATTAAAAGATCATTTAAATATTCGTTTTTTTTATCAGCATCAAAGTTCAATAAAATATTTCTGGCAATATCAAAAGCATTTTTATCTAATAAAGTTAAATTAGGAAAGCCATACTCTTTAATTCTCGAAAATAAATGAGTGGCCGCAGTTGAATCTGCTTTACTTCTTTCCTTTATCAATTTATATTTTGAAGTGTATTCAGGTGCTGTTTTACTGCATTTTGGATTTTTTAAACAAGTGGTGCAATACTCAAAGGCGTTTTTATAGGTGGATGTTAAAGATTTTTTATATTCTTCGTTATAAGTATTCAATTCAGTTTGCCAAGTTGCATTTCTTTTTTCTTTGACGCTTTTCTGCCATTTTGGTAAATTATCTTGATACTCTTTTTTTGTATTTTTATTATAAAAAGAAATTTCTTTCTTTCTTAAACTGTCAATTTCAAAACCGCCAACTACCGCCTTTTGTAGATAATACAAAGCTCTAAATTCTTCCTTTATTTTTAAAGCGCACAAGGCAGTTTTATAATAATGACTTGGGTTTACAGCTCCTTTATAATTTTCAAAAGCAAAAGAATACTTTGCGTAAGCTTGTAAAAAAGAATCTTTATTGCACATTCTATTGGCATGATAAATATTTCTATGAAAATCAACAAAACTTGAATCAAGTGTTGAGTATTTTGTTTGAGCATTTGTTTGGCCAAATGCAGCTGAGAAAATGGTAATTAGAATAAGTTTTTTCATTTTTAAATTTTTATTTTTTTGTTATTATGTTGCATATATCAAGTCAATGGTCTGCTTGTTCAAATGTTTGATAAATATTCCTTCTCCATTGTATTGGTGCTTGAGACAATGATTTTATTTTTTAATTATAAATTAATCCTTGCGAGTCGTCGCTGTTAGTAACATCTTCATATATAGCAACTGAATTAATGATTTCTAATAAATACGAATAAGAATCCAATACTTTGTATGACTCAGTTTTTTCATCTTCCATTTCTAAAAAAGAATCGCGACTCATTAAATCACAAATTTCTCTTACTTTATTGTGTAAAGTTTCTGAACGATACAAAGGAATTTTTTGAAGTTTTTGTTTTAATCTAACATTGGCATTGCACTCTTCCGCAATTTCTCCTGGCCGAAATCTCGAGCCGATTCCGATTTTGTTGTCCATGCTTGCAAATAAATCAATGATGTCAATATAGCGTTCAAAACGTTCAAGTTTTTTTTCTAACTCACTGTTTGGCTCATTTAATTTTGAAAAGTAGAAAAAATTATTGCCCCGTTCAATGTTGTATTTGATTACATTAAAATATGCTTGAAGTCTATCGAAATTTTCAGGATTATTAATCACATCATATAATCGATTCATTCCATCCCTGTTTCCATTACTTGAAATAAAGGCACCGCGAGCCATCACTGCAAAAATATCGTGCGTTTGTTTTGGCAAATTGAAATTGTCTTCCATTACTCTAAAAATTTAATTGTTTGCAAAATTATGATTTAACTTTTTCTTTTTTTGCAGATTCTTTAATGGGCAAAATTAATGTATAACCCAATCTTTTTTTAATGTTTGTTTCCGTTTCGATATAATCATGATATTGTAAGCGATATTTAAAAATTAGCTTTGATTGATATTCCATGGCTATTTCAATGAACAAAGATAAACGCTCATCAAAACTAACTTCTCCAATGGCCTTCGGAAATTTATAATCAATTAAATATTCAAATAAATTTAACTTTGTTTGAGTTAAAAATCGTTCTACCAACTTTTCAGTATCTAATTTTATTTGTTGTTCGAGTCCTTTGTCTTTAAAATTACCTGCCATTTTATCTGCAAGTCCACGAACCATTAACCGTGTTATTTTATATTTTT
Source organism: Bacteroidota bacterium (assembly GCA_046345275.1). GTDB lineage: Bacteria > Bacteroidota > Bacteroidia > B-17B0 > Aurantibacillaceae > UBA4416. The sequence continues at coordinate 1,169 of JBKDJY010000111.1, read as the reverse complement.
CAGCGATGCGTTTACAAAGCACATGCCCATCATCGCTATACAGAAACTCGATTGGGATTTTTGTTTTAGGTGTTTTATGCCCGTTGTGTTTGAGTGTATTGATATTACTAATAATTTCTCTGAAATTAGTTTTATAATACAACACGCCATGATCTTTAACTTCTTTAATGCGTTGTGCTTTTTTGTAAACGTCAAGTTGGAACTGAATTTTATTAATAAAATCAGTAATATCCGTTTGTATCTCAATTAAAAAATCTAAATTTTCAATCAAACTAGATTTTAAAGATGAGACTATTCCAAATAATTCAGCATCATTGGTAATGGTAAACAAGCCTCTTGTTTCATCCACGATGGTTGATGTTTTCTTGATAAACTCAATGATGTTGTCACGCTTTTCGCGATAATCTTCTAGTTTCTGTAGTTTGATGCGATAATTGCTCTCGTTTTTGTAAGTATCATCTACATTTTTTTGAAGTTTAATAATTTCGCGGGTAATCGTTGAATTAATTCGTTTTAAGTACTTTTTAATACTTCGTAAAAATCTTGTTTCTCGGGCTTCTTGATAAAAATTAATGTGTCGTTTGAGTTCATTGATATAATCATTTATAAATCCTGGCGTGACTTCCCCAATCTCCATAAAATCTTCAAACATACTGATAACCGCCTCATTAAGACTCACTACATTTTCTTGTTCGTAGAGAATATCTAATGAAACTAATTTTCGATATTGCTCTTCAGATAAGTCTTCTCGATTTAATAACTCATTAATGGTAATTTGATCTCTTTGTCCGAAAAGCAATTCAATCACACCACGGTTGTGGTATAAATTTGACAATAAATCTTTTACATTAACCTGTAAACTCATTAATCTTGATGATTTGCAGCTAAAATACGAAGGCTTTAGAGGGTATTAAATTTGTATTATTAACAAAACATCCGATAATTAACATCTATTTTAATAAATAACCTCTAAATATCTGATAAATAGAATTTTATATGTTAAAATAAAGTTAATAACCTAGCGTTTTTTATTAAGGGGAGTTCTATAAATCAAACTGTTGATAAACTTGTTAATAAATTAACTTATTAACTATTTGATTATCAAATAGTTAATATTATATTTGTAGTGTAAATTAATACATTAAAGATGAAACTAAACCGGTACAAAA